>JBGSLX010000001.1:0-10683 GCA_041740475.1 Akkermansiaceae bacterium
CACAAGTGTGCCGGGGTTGTCGTTGAGTGAGGAGCGGACTTCGAACACGACGCCAAATTTTTTGGCGAACTCGACAGAGCGCGATTGCATGACTTTGGAGCCGGATGAGGCCATTTCCAACATTTCATCATAAGAAATCTCGGGCAGCTTGCGGGCGTTTTTAACCACACGCGGGTCGCAGGTGTAAACTCCATCCACGTCGGTCAGAATCTGGCAAACATCCGCCTTCAGCGCAGCAGCCACAGCGATGGCGGTAAGATCTGAGCCGCCACGGCCGAGCGTATGAATCATGCCGTCTGGGGTAACTCCTTGAAAACCAGCGACTACGAGTGATTTCCCCTCTGCCAAGTATTTTTGCATCAGCGAAGGATCCATGTTGAGGATGCGTCCACGCGTATGCGAGCCAGTCGTTTGGATGCCCGCTTGGCGTCCAGTGATGGATACCGCGTCTGCACCGATGTCTTGCAACGCCATGGCAACGAGTGAAATCGACTGCTGCTCGCCAGTCGCCAAAAGTACATCCAGTTCACGCTCGCTGGGATTTTCCGAAAGGTCCTTGGCCATCTTGATCAAGCCATCGGTGATGCCAGACATCGCAGAAACCACAGCGACGACCTGATTGCCTTCGTCGCGAGTGCGTTTCATGCGTGCGGCGACGTTGCGGATGCGGTCGAGGGAGCCGACGGAAGTGCCGCCGTATTTTTGAACAATCAGGGCCATGGTTTGAGCGGCGCGCAGTGAAGGACACGGCAGAGGGTTTGGCAAGAAATTGAAACGCAGGAAATGACAGCTTGAACACGAAGGTGCGGGAACCTTGATTCTGGACATGCCTAGTGCCGTGCCGCCGTCTCTTCACGACCTCCCTTTTACCGAGATCGAGCGCATTTTCTCGGACGACGGAGTCAATCCCCAGCACGCCAAAGCACTATGGCGCACCTTACACCGCGAGGCGGCCACTGAGTTGACTGATGATCGTTTTTCGCCGCCGCTGAAACGTTGGATCGATGCCTATGTGGGGAAGGAAAAATCTTACTCCCTCGATCAACCGGAAGTTGTTGATGAAATTTCCAGCAATGACGGACTAACACGTAAGTTCTTGCTGCGCCTAGACGACGGACAAGTCATCGAAACGGTACTAATGGGCTACGATGGCCGCCATACCGTATGCGTCAGCTCGCAAGCGGGTTGCGCGATGGGATGTGTATTTTGCGCGACCGGTCAAATGGGCTTCGTGCGTCATTTGCGCCCGGGGGAAATCGTAGCCCAAGTTCTGCACGCAAGACGCGTCCTCAAACAAATCGACCCGACCAAGCGTTTGAGAAACCTGGTCATGATGGGCATGGGCGAGCCGCTCCACAACATTGATGCCGTGATGCAGGCACTCACGATCATTTCCGACGTGCGCGGGATCGGCATCGGACCATCCAAAATCGCCATCAGCACCGTTGGCGTGGTGCCAGGCATTCAGCGCATGACTGCGGAATCCAGCCCCTACCGACTCGCCGTCAGTTTGCACGGCTCTACTGAGGAGGAACGTGCCGCGCTTGTGCCAGTCAGCCAACGCTGGCCTTTGGAAATGCTCATCAATACTTGCCGCGATTACTGCCGAGTAACCGGTAAGCGCATCTTTTTCGAATGGACGCTCATCGCAGGAAAAAATGACTCACCCGAGACTGCGGAACGTTTGGCAAAATTGCTGACGGGCATCGACGCACACATCAACTTGATTCCGCTCAACCCAACGCACGGCTTTGAAGGTCACGCCAGCAGCTCCGGTCATGCATTTCAGAAAATCCTACGCTCCGCAGGCTATCCCTGCACATTTCGCCAGCGACGTGGCATTGATGTGGCCGCTGGTTGCGGAATGCTCAAAGCCGAACGCAGAGTGAAGAGCAATCGCGCGTAGTCCAACGACATTTTCGCTGCTGGTAATCAGTGACTTAGAGATTGGCTTCTAAGTCGATTCGGCCTGTAGGGCGGTCTCGCGCTCTAGTTTTTCCAGCCAAACCGCGAGCATGGCGACGTCCGCAGGAGTGATGCCGGGGATACGCCCAGCTTGTCCTAATGTTACGGGCCGGATTTCTGAAAAACGAAGTTGTGCCTCCTTTTTTAGGCCGTGAATCGTGCTGAAGTCGATGCTCTGGGAAATCCGCCGATTTTCTTGGCGGCTCATTCGCTCAATCTGAATCTTTTGACGGCCTAGGTGTCCTTCATACTTAAAGTCCGTCTCGATCAATTGCCAAAGTTCCCCGTGGAACTCGGCTTGAATGTCTTGCGGAAGCATTTCCCAAGAATTCTCGCTACGGCGGAACCATTGGTCGAGCTTCACTCCTTCGTGCACAGCTTTGCGAACGAAACGATCCGCTTTCTCCAACTGCTGGTGCTTTTCCATCACCCGGCGAACACGCTCCCCTTGAACTAAACCAATCTCTGCCGCGCGCGGAGTAAGTCGAAGATCGGCATTGTCTTGGCGCAGCAGCAACCGGTATTCCGCACGGCTGGTGAACATCCGATACGGCTCAGTGCACCCACGGGTCACCAAGTCGTCGATCATGACCCCCAAATACGCTTCATCCCGGCCCAGTATGAATTCTGGGCGACTGAGAACCTTAAGAGCCGCGTTGGCTCCAGCGATCAACCCCTGTCCCGCTGCTTCTTCGTAACCCGATGTGCCATTGATTTGTCCGGCGAGATAAAGGGCTTCGATCTGTTTCGTTTCGAGTGTTGGCCGTAGTTGAGTTGGCGGACAGTAATCGTATTCCACCGCGTAGCCAGGACGTAAAATTTCACATTTTTCCAATCCCGAGATCGACCTCAGAAATTGCATCTGCACATCGTAGGGTAACGAAGTTGAAACGCCGTTGACGTAAAATTCATGCGTGTGTCGACCCTCCGGCTCAAGGAACACCTGATGTCGTTCTTTTTCAGCGAAACGCACCACTTTGTCTTCAATCGACGGGCAATACCGCGGGCCGACGCCTTCGATTACGCCGCAGTACATCGGAGACTGATCCAAGTTTCCACGAATGATCTCGTGCGTCTGCAGATTCGTATAGGTCATCCAGCAGGGCAATTGTTCCACGTGAAACAACGGATCGCCCCAAGGATTCAGCGTGAAAAGATCGTCTGGACCCTTCGTCAGCGTGTCCGCCATGAAACTGAACTTCGGCACCGGAACATCACCGTCTTGACGCTCGCACTTCGAGAAATCAATCGAACGCCCTTTCAAGCGACAGGGCGTCCCCGTTTTAAATCGTTCAACTTGAAATCCCAGACGCTTCAATGCCTCAGAGACGACTGAAGTGGCATCACCCATACGACCGCCCTTTTCATTGCGCAAACCCACATGCATCAGGCCACCCATGAAAGTACCGGCACTTAAAATCACCGTTTTGCCTGCAATCTCCATCCCCAGTGAGGTGGTCACACCTCGGATTTGGTCACTAGCTACAACCAAATCCGCGACATTACCCTGATGAATCTCAATACCAGCCGTAGCTTCTAGTTCACGCTTGATGCGGAATTGGTAAGCTTTTTTGTCACACTGCGCTCGGGGAGCCCTTACCGATGGTCCCTTCGACGCATTCAACATCCGCCACTGAATACCTGTCGCATCTGTATTGATTCCCATGATTCCGCCTAGGGCATCAATTTCGCGCACCATGTGCCCCTTCGCCAATCCGCCGATCGCGGGGTTGCATGACATCTGGCCAATCGTGTCGAGATTTTGCGTGAGCACCGCAACCTCACAGCCCAGTCGAGCCGCAGCCATCGCCGCTTCCACACCCGCATGACCCGCACCGATCACAATCACATCGTAAATTTTGGGATATAAAAACATCGCAGGGCGAGGACCATAGCCCGAGAGCAAGCTAGCTCAAGCCCGGAAAAACAAACGAATCTCTGGTTGGTTCCACGTGGAACATCATGACAACTGGATACGGGGCCCCAATTGGATTCCACCACATGTCCCAACATGACAAAATGACATAAAAGTCATAACTCATTGAAACACAGTAGCATTTGCAAAATTTACCGACCCCAAAGAAAGCCCAACCCTGATCTCACAAGCTCGTGCCATGGATCAGCTTGTTTTCAGACTGAGAAACGTGACTGCAAATTCAGCTTCCAGACGCAGCTCAATCATCAAAAACCTTGCGTCAACGCTCGTGCTTCGCAACGGTTCGCGCGTCGCCGAATCAGCTCCGATGAGCCGAACAGGTTCCCTGAAACCAAGGATAATGCACTTCCCGCCATGACAAGCGCCTCGCCACTCGATTTCGCCAGCTCACCGATCAACCAATCGCTCACTCCTGAGCGCAAAATCGAGCTATTTACCCAAATGGTCCGCATCCGGCGTTTTGAACAAGCTGGTCTCAAATATTATCAAGCCGGAAAAATCGGGGGATTTCTCCACCTTTACATCGGTCAAGAAGCCGTCGCTGTGGGCACCATTTCCCTCGCAGGAGAACATGATCATTTCATCACGGCATACCGCGACCATGGGCACGCACTTGCCGTTGGCATGAGCATGAATGAATGCATGGCGGAAATGTTCGGCAAACAAACCGGATGCTCCAAAGGCAAAGGCGGATCGATGCACTTCTTCGCGCCTGACAAAAATTTTTGGGGCGGTCACGGCATCGTCGCAGGCCAGACGCCACTCGGTCTCGGTCTGGCTTATGGTTTGAAATATCTGGAGCGCGAAGGCTGCTGCTTGTGCTACCTAGGCGATGGCGCAGTGAACCAAGGCGCTTTTCACGAATCTCTGAACCTTGCGGCACTTTTCGATATCCCGGTGATTTTCGTCATCGAAAACAACGGCTATTCGATGGGAACCTCCCAAGAACGCTCATCGGCCTATGTCGATTGTTTAGCGCAGCGCGGCGAGGCGTATGGCATGCAATGGGATGTGATCGATGGCTCAGACATCTACGAAGTCCGTGCGAAAACACACATCGCCATGGAGCGCGCTCGCAAGGATTTCAAACCCACGTTGCTGGAAATCGATACCTACCGCTACTACGGACACAGCATTGCCGACTCCAATCACAAAAAATACCGCACACCGGAAGAGATCGAGAACTACAAACAAAATCACGATCCGATTTCTGTGTTCCAACGCAAACTGGTCGCGGAAGGCGTTTTGACAGAAGACGTCATTTCCCAGATCAATACGAGTGCCCGCGATGAAGCCGCTGCTTCTGTGCAATTCGCTGACACCTCGCCTGCGCCCACGATTGCTGACATCAGCACTGACGTTTATTGGGAAACCGACAACCAAACGCCCGCTTCTAAGATCGGTCGCCATTTCTTCGACACCTAAGCCAACACCATGTCCCGCACACTCACTTACCGTGAAGCTCTCCGCGAAGGCCTCGATGAGGAACTCGCACGCGACCCGAACGTCGTCCTGATGGGCGAAGAGGTTGCTCAATACAATGGCGCCTACAAAGTCACTGAAGGACTTTGGAAAAAATGGGGTGACAAGCGTGTTGTCGATACACCGATTTCCGAAGCTGGCTTCATCGGCATGGGAATCGGCGCATCCATGCTCGGCGTCCGTCCTGTGATGGAGTTGATGTTCTGGTCCTTTCACTCCGTCGCCTTCGACCAATTGGTCAATAACGCAGCATGTGTTCGCTACATGTCCGGTGGTCTGTGCAACTGTCCAATCGTCGTTCGCGGCCCAGCAAATGGCGGCACTGGCGTAGGAGCAACCCACTCACACATACCTGAAGGACTGTTCGCGGCTTTTCCAGGTCTCAAAGTCTGCGTCCCCGCCACCCCAGCAGACGCGAAAGGCCTAATCAAATCCGCAATCCGTGACAATGACCCAGTTTATGTGATGGAAAACACGTTGCTCTACGGAAACATCGGCGAAGTCCCTGATCCAGCGGACGGCGATTTTGTGATACCGCTCGGCGTTGCCGACTTAAAGCGCGTCGGTTCTGACATCTCCCTTATCGCCCATGGCCGTTCTGTCATTCACGCGCTTGCCGCTGCCGAAATTCTTCAAACAGAACACGGCATCAATGCAGAAGTCCTCGATCTTCGCTCAATCAGACCGCTCGATGTCGATGCCATACTTAAGACTGTTCAGAAAACCAACCGCGCGCTCTTAGTCGATGAGTCCAAACCCTTCGGTGGTGTTTCGGCGATGGTATCCACGATCATCATGGAAAACGCCTTCGACTACCTAGACGCTCCTGTTCAACGTGTCTGCGCCATCGACGCGCCTGCGATTTACTCACCACACATCGAGAACGAACAACTCCCGAATCCACGCCGGATTGTCGAAAAAGTGTTAGCAATGGCGTAAACCTCACCTAAGTGTTTTCCGAAATTAGGTGGATTATGCAGAAGAATTTTCTGCCGTCTTTTTCATTGCCAAGCTCTTAGGTCTTTCTAGCATTTCTTTAATGGTTACACGTTTGATCTTCATCGCAGTTTCCTTCGTGCTGGCCATGGCCACTACTTCGTGCTGCTGCCTGTTCTAAAAATACCCTCGTTACTAACTCATCACCATCCATGAAAAACCTCGTGCTCGTTTTATCTTTGGCCGCAGTTTCGCTCGGTCTCTCATCTTGTTGTTCGATGTTTGGTTTCAGCAATAACACCGCTGGCCATGTCACAGAGACCAGACAGGTCAAAACCTGCAGATACGACATTGTCACTGAGGAAACGATCATCCCGGGTGACGCAAAGAGCGGCATCGCCAGCACGGTACAGACTACGGAGAAAAAGGTTCCTCGCTACAAGACCGTCACAAAGAAAACTCGCATTCCGTGTGGTTCTTGTGTGCGCTTGTATTGCCCTAAAAAGGATTGCTGTGGCACCACTTCTGATTCGTTCATGAGAATGGCTACTGCTCAGGGTGCAACCGGCAGTCCACATATTGGTCTGATTCCGACGATGAAACCACTCGCTCCCTGAACTACATCAATTTCTATTTTTCAAAGCGCGGAGGAGATCACAAAATCCCCGCGCTTTTTCGTTTTTTCCACGCTCGTTAAAAAGACTGGAATTCAATACACATTCTCCCATCTTTCCGTCACAACACACACTCACCATGCCCGTCTCAATCGAAATGCCCAAGCTCTCGGACACCATGACCGAGGGAACCGTCGTCAAATGGCACAAACAGGTCGGTGACACCGTCGAAATCGGTGACGTCATCGCAGACATCGAAACCGACAAAGCCACCATGGAAATGGAAGCATTCGACGATGGTGTAATCACTGAAATTCTCGTTCAAGTCGGAGAAAAGGCAGCCATTGGCAGTGTTCTCGCAACTCTGAATGGTGAGTCAGGTGGCGTTTCGAAAGCAGATGAAACCACTACAGTCACCCGAAGCCCAGAGCCAAACCAAGCCGCTGCCGCAGCTTCGAGCGTGCCACAGACAACAGTCGCGACAACAGGTGACCGAATCATGGCTTCGCCACTCGCTCGCAAAGTTGCAGCCGAGCTTGGAGTCGATCTTGGAAACATAACTGGCAGCGGTCCAGCAGGTCGCATCGTCCGAAACGACGTGGAAGCTGCATCCCAGTCAACTCCATCAAAACCGACCCAATCAGCAGAATCCAAAGCAGCCGCAGCTCTCACTGCATCCGCAAAAGCAAAAACAACGGCTGCTCCGCTTACTCCAGCAGCACCCACTGCTCAGGCGATACTGCCAGTTGCAAAAGAGGGTGATGAAACCATCGAGTTGAGCACGATGCGTAAAATCATCGCATCACGCCTGCTGACCTCCAAAACCACCATTCCACATTTCTATCTTCATGTGGAAGTGGACGCAGCCCCACTCATGGTTCTTCGCAAGCAAGTGAACGACCAAGCCGAGAAGACTCACGGCAACAAATACTCGGTGAATGATTTCATCCTGAAAGCGGTCATCAACGCCGCGCTTGCCGTTCCAGCCATTAATGCATCCTTTGCGGGCGATCACATCGTCAAATTCAGCAATGTCGGCCTGTCGGTCGCAATCGCAGTGGAAGACGGCCTTGTGACACCTGTCATCAAAGAAGCTCAGAACAAATCGCTGCTGGAAATTTCCAAAGCCGTTAAAGATTTTGCAGTGCGCGCTAAAGACAAGAAACTCCGTCCAGACGAATTCGACGGCGGAACGATCACTGTTTCAAACTTAGGAGCATGGGGCATCGAATCTTTCGACGCCATCATCAACCCACCGCAAGCTGCAATCCTCTCAGTCGGCGCAGCAATTGAGAAGCCAGTTGTCAAAAATGGACAGATCGTTGCTGGCTTACGCATGAATCTCGGACTTTCCTGCGATCACAGGGTCGTCGATGGCGCAGTGGCTGCACAGTATCTTTCGGAAATACGAAAACTCATTGAACAACCAGCGCTCATGCTTCTTTGAGAAAATAATCTCTTTGCGTTTCTAGTTAGGTCTCATGAGTCATTGCGCTTATGGGACCTCATTTTTGCCCCTTCTTTATGAATATGTGATTTTTTGACTCACTAAGATCATCTTCTTCTTAGTGTGAATAAGCGCTCACAATCCATGTTTCCCGGCCTGAGACCTAGTGTTCCACGGCGAGAACAACTTGCGAATGGACTCGGGACTCTGACCGACAAGATGAAATTGGAAGAATATAACCATGTCCTTTGCCCAATTATTCTGAGGTTATTCTCACTCACTTCCGGACTTTTTGGAAAAACCTACTGGAGCTCTTGCAGAGCACTTGACCAAAGTTCCATGCTCGCCCTGTGAGACACTCAGAAAGACGTCATGCGGTCGTCACCGGAGGTACAGGTTCTTTGGGAAGCTGCATTGCTCTGAAGTTGCATTCAGCGGGTTGGAGTGTGTCAGCACCCGGAAGTAGCGAACTTGATGTCCGTGACGAAGCGGCCGTAAGCCTCTTTTTTTCAAAACGAGCTGTCGATCTTCTCGTTTGTGCCTCAGGCATGGCGATCGACTCTCTTCTACCACGCCTTTCAGAGAAAAATTGGGATGAAATGTGGGCTGTGAATTTTCATGGTGCCCTTGCTTGCGCCGAAGCGGTGCTGCCCAACATGACAACTCGTCAGGAAGGCCATATCATATTCGTGTCCAGTTTTTCCGCGCTTAGCCCACCTTTGGGGCAAGTGGCTTATGCATCCTCTAAAGCCGCGTTACTGGGCCTGACGCGTGACCTAGCGACTCGTCATGGCCATTCCAATATCCGGGTCAATTGCGTGCTCCCCGGCTTTCTGAAAACTCGCATGACTGCCACTACATCTGCAAAACGTCGTGTTGAAGTCATGAATTCACACAGTCTTGGGCGCTTCAACACCTGCGAGTGTGTCGCGGAGTTCATTCATTTTCTTCATCACCACCAGCCCCACACATCCGGCCAAATCTTCCAGTTGGATAGCCGTTGAATCGCCACACATTTTCAACCAAATAACTCACGGCATAAAAGGCACGATTTTCCATCGCAGCCACGGGCTTTGCAGTGCTCTCGGCCATAAAAAATGATCTGGAGATGTAGCTTGTTCCATGACTCGCGAGGAAAGAGTTTTTTCAAATCACGCTCTACTTGCTCCACATTTTTGCCCGGACTGAGTTTCCAGCGCTTGGCGAGTCTGTGAATGTGTGTGTCCACCGGGAATGCCGGCACGCCAAAGGATTGCGCCATCACCACCGAAGCGGTTTTGTGACCCACACCCGGCAGCGCCTCCAGCGCGGTAAAGTCCGCTGGAACCAGACCGCCGTGTTGTTCAACGAGGATTTTCGATAGCTCGGAAATCGCGACCGACTTGCGTGGTGAAAGCCCACAGGGACGGATGATCTCGCGGATCTGTTCGACAGGGACTTGCATCATCGCCTGCGGATTGTCCGCTAGAGCAAACAGCGCGGGGGTGATCAGATTGACGCGCACATCGGTGCATTGTGCCGAGAGCAAAACGGCGATCAGCAACGTGTAGGGATCCTTGTGATCGAGCGGAATGGGGGTTTCCGGGTAAAGTTCTTCGAGCCGACGCTGAATGTGCCGAGCGCGTTCTTTCTTGAGCATGGGGTGGAGTCTTTCGTGCTTAGAATGCAGTGAAAAGCGCGGAAATTGGGGGGATTCGATGTCTTGGGTGTTGGGTGAGCGATCTGTTCAATCAGAATTAGAGATAACGAAATCGACGAAATTGGCGAAAGGAGAATGAGTTGATACAGAATCGCGGATCACCCTTTTGGTGAATTTTCTCAACGCATTTCTTGCTTCTTCTTTCGCGGCTTTTCGAGCTTTTCGTTGTTCGCATGATTTCATTTCGGCTAAGTTCCGAGCCATGCGGAAATGTTTTTTGCTGCTCATTCTACTCGCAGTCACGCTGGTCGGGTGGTTTCGCGCACCCTTGCACGCGTGGTATGATCGAGTGACAGGAGTGGTAAAAATTGGCCAAAAGAATCCACCTAAGCCAAATCCACAGGCTTACGCAGTGCTCGCTTCTGAGTTGCATCGTTGGCGTGGTGAGCTGGCTGCACGCCACCAAAATGCGCGCAGCGTGAGCGAAAGAGAGGCTGTGGAGCACGATGCACGGGTGATTCTTGAATTGGTGCTTCCAGAAATGATGCGTTGCTGGTTGGGCACGCCCTATGACTTCAACGGCACCGCCTCAAAGCCCGGCGACGGCAAGATCGCTTGTGGGTATTTCGTGGCCACTGTGCTGATGGATGCCGGTTTCCGCGTG
>JBGSLX010000002.1:0-4061 GCA_041740475.1 Akkermansiaceae bacterium
GGTTCGCTCCGGGATTCATCCACTATCTGCTGATGTCGATGGTCGCCGTGACCACCGTCGCCGCGTTCGAATCCGTCGGCAGCATCATCGTCATCGCCATGCTCATCGTGCCCGCGGCGACCGCGCAAATCCTCACGCGGCGCTTGTTTCCCATGCTTCTGGTCAGCGCGGCATTGGCCGCAAGCTCGGCAGTTCTCGGCCATGCCGGGGCGATCTGGCTGCCTTATCTCGCGGGCTATCCGCCGACCAGCACTGCTGGCACGATGGCATTCGCATCAGGCGTGTTGTTCCTCGTGGCCATGATCTTCAGCTCGCTCCGATCCAGAAATCGCTCCCTCGAATCAACCCTCAACATCACTCAGACCGAGCAAGCCGAGACGGCCTCCAGCGCATCAAAGTAAAGTTGCAATCGTTTCTCTTCACGCCTAGTGATGTCGCGACATTTGTTCAGGCTACCGCGATTGGAGCCTCATTCCATGATTGAAATTTTCATCATCCTCATCCTCCTCGTCGGCAATGGTGTGTTCGCGATGACTGAAATCGCGCTGGTTTCCGCCCGTAAAGGCCGCCTCAGACAAATGGCAAACGAGGGCAACACAGGTGCGGCGAAAGCTCTCGTTCTATTAGAAAATCCGGAACGTTTCCTGAGCAGTGTGCAAATCGGCATCACTTTGGTTGGCGTGCTGTCCGGTGCCTACGGTGGCGCGAGTCTCTCTCCCTACCTCAAGCCACTGATCGCTGCGGTGCCTTTTTTTCAGCCATACGCAGATCAGATTTCACTGTTCGTGGTGGTGTCCGTCATCACTTATCTGTCGCTCATTATTGGCGAACTTGTCCCTAAAGGCATCGCCTTGCGCCACGCCGAAAAAATTTCTGCCAGCATGGCTCCACCGATGGCTTTCTTGTCAAAGGCCGCCTCGCCGTTAGTTCGTTTCTTGGAATTCAGTACGCACTTGGTGATGCGCCTGTTAGGAGGTAGCGCGGCAGTGCAGTCCGGCCCCACGCGTGAGGAAGTGCAGGTGCTCGTGCGCGAGGGCATCATCACCGGCATGGTGCAAGAAAACGAATCGGACATGGTCGAAGGGGTTTTCGACCTCCGCCAAGTGCTCGCTGAGGAAATCATGCGCCCGAAGCCACGGGTGCTTTTCCTCCATCGCAATGAAAGTTTCTCTCAAATCTGGTCGCGTGTCGCCACCAGCCAGCAAACCGTTTTCCCGGTTCACGAGGGCTCTCGCGATGAAATTTGCGGCCTGGTTTCCCTGCGCGAACTCTTTACCAACCTCGCCAGCGGCAGGCAAAAACCACTCAGCGAGCTGCTGAGTCCCGCGATCTTCGTCTCCGAGAATCAACCAGCTCTCAGCCTGATGGAAACCCTGCGCTCCTCACCGCTCGGCGCAGCTCTCGTGGTGGACGAGTTCGGCACCATCCGCGGCATGATCACGCTGGAAGACCTGGTCGAGGAAATCGTCGGCGACCTCCGCCCCGCAAACTTGGATCCAGATACGGCCAAGCTACGCCCCTCAGGCACCGACGCGTGGATCATTGATGGCTTGATGGAAATTGACGACGTCGTGGAGCACATTCCCGACCTCGAAGCCGTCGTCGAATGCGAACGAGAGCCGTTTCAAACGTTGGCCGGCTACGTGGTCAATCGCCTCGACCGCTTGCCAGTCGAAGGCGAGACCTTCCGCGCTGGAGCCTTCGAGTTCGAGGTGGTGGACATGGATCGCCAGCGCATCGATAAGGTGCTGATTCGCCGTCTTTCACCGGAAGATGTTGCGGAGTTGGTGGTCGCTGAGTGATGGAGCGCGGCTTTGATTCCGCATCTTCAATCTCGCGAGAGCGGAATGAATTGCCTCAAGACCAGCCGATTTGGGCTGCGCCTAGATTTGAAAAATCTGCGAACGCAGATTCTGGATTACGCGCTCCAATTTTCGATCAGGTGACGGATCAGTCACAATTCATTTGCTGTGCTGTGTGATGCAAACCCCCAGACACGCACTGCAACCGCCACCACGCTCATGAATTTTTCTGCGAAATATATCTTTATCACCTTATCCTCCGCGCTCTGTTTGGGCACGGCATCCGCCCAGACGACCATCGCCTATTGGGATCAAAACAACAACGGCCTTCCCGGAGGGTCTGCTTTCGGGTTTGTCACAACTGCCTTTCCACAGGCTGCGAGTCAGGGATCTGGTTCTCTCAGTTTGGCAAATTTCGATACCACTACGGCTGTGGTGACAGGAAATACCGTTTTTAATTCCATTGAAAGTTTTGGCGGCAACATTCTCAACGCTTTGCCGGATGTCCCATCAGGTGGATCACTTTCTCCTGAAGGTGGCAATCCGACGACCAACAACGGCATGTCAATTGTCCTTCAGGTCAGCACAGTCGGCTTTCAAAACATCATGGTGAGCTGGGCGCAGCGTGGCACTAGTAGCGGGTTCACATCCCGCGCATTCGCATATTCGACCGATGGAACGAACTACACGACTTTCGCCACCGACACAGGCGCCCTGACCGCGACATGGGTTCTGGAAAGTTACGATCTTAGCGCGATCGACGCACTCGAAGGCGATACTTCGGTGTTTTTCCGCATCACTCTATCAGGTGCGACGAATGCCACTGGCAACAATCGCTTTGATAACATTTTGATCACTGGTACTCCCGGAGGCGCGGATCCTACGCCGCCCAACGCCATCACTTTCGCCCCCGAAGACAACTCCACCAGCGTCCCCATCACTGCCACTCCGACCATCGAGTTCAACGAGGCCGTGCAAAAAGGCACCGGTGACATCGTGATCAAGCGCACCAGCGATAATTCCATCTTCGAGACCATCGCCGTCAGTTCCAGCCAAGTCACCATTTCCCCGACGGACACCGTCACCATCGAACCCTCGGTCGATTTCGAAAACTCCACTGGCTACTACATCGAGATGCCCGCCGGAGCCATCGAAGACCTCGCTGGCAACGATTTCGCCGAACTTGCCGGAAATGCCGCATGGAACTTCACCACTCTCGCTGCCGCCGCGCTGCCGATGGTGACCGAAACGTTCACCACCCAGACACGCGTCACACCGACAGGCTCCAGCCCCACCACCGACTACTACGGTGAGGGCAGCGGCCAAGGAAACTTCGCGGTCTATGGTTTCGGCACGTTCAATATCAACCGCCTCGACTTCGGACTTTCCAACGCCTCGACGATCACTGGCGTGGACTCCGCCGAGTTTAAGCTGCGCCAGAACAACCGTACCTTCACCGCTGGCACTCAGTTGGAGTTTTTCCTTACCACGGATGCCTCCGCTGGAAAGACCTTCAACCCGGTCTTCCCCAATGGCATCGACCCCTCGCAATTCACCTTCGCTCCGATCTCACTCGGCCAGTTCACCTACACGCCGACTGCGACCGACCCGACTTTTAACACCTTCATTCTCGACCTCAGCGCCGCCGGACCCGCGCTCATTTCACGCCTCAACACGGGTGAAAATTTCAGTATCATCCTTGCAGCCGTAAATGCTCCTGACGCCGTCACCTTTTCCGGCAAGAGCAACACCTTCGACCCCGGCGATCCAGAGCTGAAACTCACGGTCACCGAAACCAGCGGCATCGACGAAACTCCACCTACCATCGCCTTTCTCAGTCCAGCCGATAACTCCGGCGGCCTCCCCGTTTCCTCAAATCTCAGCGTTTCCTTCAACGAACTGATCCAAAAAGGCACCGGCAACATCGTCATCAAACGCGCCGATAACTCGATCTTCGAAACCATCGACGTCACCAGCGCAGCCGTCACCGTGAACCTCGGCACCGTCACCATCAATCCGGACAACACGCTTGAAACTGCGATCAGTTACTACGTGCAAATCGATGCCGGAGCCATCGAGGATGTCTCAGAAAACGCGTTTGTCGGCATCAACGACACGACCACTTGGAACTTCACCACCGCCCAACCGCCGATCACGGCCACTGGACCATTAAACATTTCTGAGAATGCCCCCGGCGGAACCGTCGTTGGCGACCTCAACCCGCTGGTGCTTGGTAAAGAAGGCATCAAATACGCCATG
>JBGSLX010000003.1:0-4062 GCA_041740475.1 Akkermansiaceae bacterium
GGCGGCTTGAAGCCGCCTGTGTGATTCATGGCGTCTGGAAAACGCCACTCCGCAAGCCGTCACACCTGCCCTCATGCGAAGTAGGAAGTTGACTAAGCGCGGCTGATTTGATCATTCCGAAATTGCAAATGGAATTTTTCATCAGTTAGGAAAGCTTCCAAATCGCCCGATAATTGATAAGTAATCGATCAAAAAAGTGAATCCCGAGATCCTACTCCGCTCCTCCACTTTCTCGGATCCTCTGCTCATGGTCGGCATGGGTGGCGTGGTGCTGATGCTCGGCTATCTCGCCACTCAATGGTGGGCGGCTGGCAGACGATACGCCTTCGAGGCGCGGCGGACCCATCTGGAGCTGACCGCTCTCGGCAAGAAAATCGAGGTGCTCAACCTCAAAGCGCAGGCTGCGCCCGAGGTGGCGTGGAATGGCTACCGCAAGTTCACCGTCGCCAAAAAAGTCGAGGAATGTGAGGAGACTTACTCATATTACCTCAAGCCGCACAACGGCAGGCCATTGCCATCATTCAAGCCCGGTCAATACCTGACTTTCGAAATCCAGCCGCCCACCGCTCCCAAACCGCTGATCCGCTGCTACTCGCTTTCGGACGGCTCGCTCAGCGACGATCACTACCGCGTCACGATCAAGCGATTCGTAAAATCTGACGGCACGCCGGGCGTCATTTCCAACTACTTCGCAGACCACGTAAAGGAAGGCGACATCCTCAACGTGAAAGCGCCCTCCGGGAAATTCTATCTCGATGTGGAGGTGGATCGTCCGGTGGTGCTGATCTCGGGCGGCATCGGCATCACGCCGATGTTGGCGATGTCGCGCATCCTCACTCACATCAACGATTCCCGAGAAATTTACTTCTTCTTCGGCTGCCGCAGCAGTGTGGACCACATGTTTCGCGACGAGGTGATCGAGCTGCAAAAGAAGAATCCCAACATGCGGCTGCACATTTGTTACAGCCGCCCGCTGGCGACCGATGTGGCGGGCGAGCATTACAATCACCACAGCCGCGTCACCATCGAGCTGATGAAGGAGGTGCTGCCCTCCAGCAATTACGAATACTACCTCTGCGGCCCCGGGCCGTTCATGGATTCGCTCGTGACGGGGCTTTACGAATGGGGCGTGCCGAAAAAAGACGTGAAGTTCGAGGCATTTGGCCCCGCCACCGTCAAGACCGGCCCGAAAGAAGCCGCTCCGCCAGCCAGCGGTGCGACGGCAGCCACGCTGCAAATCGAGTTTTCCCGCTCGGGAAAAACGCTGCCGTGGGAGCCGGATTCGGAGAATTTGCATGAATTTGCCGAGAAACATGGCGTCGTCATCGAGAAAAGCTGCGGCGCGGGCAGTTGCGGTTCCTGCATCGTCGCGATCAAAAAAGGCAACGTCCTCTACGATCACGAGCCGAGCTTCGATGTGGACGAAGGAAGCTGCCTGACCTGCATTTGCCGCCCGGCTGGGAACATGGTGATCGACGCCTGAACTTCTTTGTCATGGCCATTTCCGAAACCAACCTCGCGAGTATTACCAAGCAAGCGGCACGCCCGAAACGCTGGGACGATCCGCTGGACCCGAACATGTCCGAGGAAACGCTCGACATGCTGCTGGCCTCGGAGCCTTTCGCCAGCATGGACCCGACCCGATTTCCCGCCAGCACGCCGCTGCGCGAAATTCTCCGGGCAGATTCCGCCGTGCGCGATTACGCCGCCGGGGAAATCATCCTGCGCAAAGACGACTACGGCACTTCCGCCTTCCTCGTGCTGAACGGCGAAGTGGACGTGGTGATCCGACCAGACATCGATCCCGAGCTGCTCGGCCGTGCGAAAAGCGCGAAAAAAAGCTTCGGCGCTCGCCTCGCGCAGCTTTGGAACAACAACCCGGAACCCGAGGGTTGGCGCAAACGCTCGCCCCGCGCCAGCGACAATCTCAAAGGCTCGATCAACAAACAACGCAGCTCCGTTTATCTCCAAGACTACCCGCAGATCGTTTCTGGCTCGCAGACCGCGAAGCTCGGTGCAGGTAGCATGTTTGGCGAAATTTCCGCACTGAGCCGCATGCCGCGCACCGCCACAGTCGTCGCATTTACGCCGCAAACTCGGCTGCTGGAGTTCAGTTGGGAAGGCCTGCGCGACATCATGAAATACGATCCCGCGCTCAAAAAGCGGATCGATCAAATCTACCGCGACAACTCGCTGAAGACGTTTCTGAGCAATCACCCGATTTTCAGCCATCTCGACGATGCCAGCTACAAAGAGCTTTGCGACGAGGCGCAGATGGAAACCTACGGCGATTACAATTGGTCGGGCGCTTACAAGCGCTTGAGCAAGGATGGTGATTCCACGACTTCCGCAAGCGAACCGCTGATCGTCCGCGAGGGCGACTACCTGAACGGCATTCACATGATCCGCGCGGGTTTTTGCCGTGTCAGCCAAAAGTTCGGCAGCGGCGAGCGCACGCTCAACTACATCGGTGCAGGCAGTGTTTTCGGCTTCGAGGAAATCGCCAAACACTGGAAAACGCCTGATGACGGCCTGAAGTCCCAGCACACCCTGCGCTCGCTGGGATACGCGCATCTCATTTTCATCCCGACCGCCACGCTGGAGAAATTCGCGAATCGCGAGTGGATGGAACATGAACTTGCAGTCCATCATTTGCCCAGCATCGCGGATGCCGCATTGGCCGATGATGGAGAAACGCCATCTGCTGGGCTCATGGAATTCATGTCGGAGCATCGTTTTCTCAATGGCACGAAATCGATGGTCATCGACATGGATCGCTGCACGCGCTGTGACGATTGCGTCCGCGCCTGCGCATCCACGCACGATGGAAACCCGCGTTTCCTGCGCCACGGACCGATGATCGACAACTTGATGATCGCCAATGCCTGCATGCATTGCGTCGATCCGGTCTGCATGATCGGCTGCCCGACTGGCGCGATCCACCGCTCCAGCTTCGGCGGCGAGGTGGTCATCAATCCTGGCACCTGCATAGGCTGCGGAGCGTGCGCGGCAAACTGCCCCTACGACTCGATCCGCATGGTCGAGGTCCGCTCCGAAAAGGGCGAGTTTCTGGTGGACGAAGATTTCCAGCCGATTCTCAAAGCCACCAAGTGCGACTTCTGTGTGGAGCAGAAAAGCGGCCCAGCCTGCCTGAATGCTTGCCCGCACGACGCGCTTTCACGCACCGATCTGACCCGCATCACCCCTCTCGCCCAGTGGCTAAAACGGAAATAGAAATCGCCCGGCGCAGATTTGCAGGCATCCTGCTAACCACCTTGCTGGTGGCAGGGATCGCCGTGGCTTACGTGAAACTTGCGCCGCTCTATCCGCGCCACGCGTACCTCAGCGGCTGGTTGCTGTTCGCGGTGATGCTTTTCCTCACGTTCTTCAACCTGCGGAAAAAAGTCCCATTCCTTCGCCTCGGCAGCACCAGTTTCTGGCTCCAGCTTCATGTGTACGTCGGCATTTTCTCCGGTCCCTTATTCATGGCGCACATCGGATTTTCATGGCCTCATGGTCTGCTGAACCAGTTCATTGCCGCTTGTTTCGCCATTGTTTTCCTGACCGGAATCATCGGGCTATGGATCAGTCGAGCGTTTCCGAAACGCCTCACGGTCGCGGGTTTCGAGACGCCGTTTGAGCGCATCCCACACGTCCGCAACCAGCTCCGCGCCGAGGCGGAAGCTCTGGTGTTGGCAGGTGTGGACGGCCAGACTTCGCCAGTGATTGCTGACTTTTACACGCAGAAGCTCGGCCTTTTTTTCGCCGGAAACCGCAACTTTCGCGCGCACCTCCAGCGCTCGCGCACTCCGCAGGCTCTCCACCGCTCGCAGTTCGATGAAGTCCAGCGCTACGCCAAAAAGGCCGAACGCGAGCTGCTCGATTCGCTCGCGGATCTCGTCGAGCGCAAGCACCTGCTCGATTTCCAATACGCGCTGCAACTCACGCTGCGAGTCTGGCTTTTCGCCCACATCCCGCTCAGCTACTCGCTGCTCATCCTGAGCGTGGTGCACATCGTCGTCGTTTATTAGTTCTCAGGATCCGCGCCATGATCCACGACCG
>JBGSLX010000004.1:0-6577 GCA_041740475.1 Akkermansiaceae bacterium
GCACATTGATATTGTCTTTGATCGCAATCGGGATGCCGCCCAGCGGTAGCGAAAGATCAGCAGTGGCGGCCCCGGCCAATGCCGTTTCGATATCATAAGACAGGTAAGCGCCCGTCTGTGCATCGCGAGAGCCGATTTCGACGGCGAGTCGTTCAATGATGGCTGTGGGCGTCGTTTCTCCTGCGAGGAGTTGCTGGCGAAGGCTGGAAATGGTCATGTGCAGTCTGTAGTTAGAAAATTTGGATCAAGCGTCGGTCACGACTTTCGGCACGCGGATCTGGCCCTGAGCACGGTCCGGCGCGTTCTGCAACACGGCTTCGGGCGACAAACTTTCGTGAGGGATGTCCTCGCGCATGCGCCCGAACACGAGCTCGGTGTCAGCAGTGGCATTCAACGCTGCCACATCCACTTTCGTTAGAGCTTCGACATGCTGTAAAATCGCCTCCAACTGCGGCTGGAACATGGCGACTTCGTGGTCGCTCAGCTCCAAGCGAGCGAGATTGGCGACGTAGCGGACATCGATGTGACTGTGTGACATACCCGGAACTTCGTGAAAGCCACCTCAATTTCCAAGTGCCAAGTTAATGGACTGACTCGCTACGGGGAGCGATCACCCTAATTGGGAAAATGAGAACAGCGAAAACCTCGAAAGATGAAAGAAATACGCTGAAAAGGTTCACCAAAAGGGCGATTTGCCACTGTGCCGCAATTCATTCTTCTTTAGCCAATTTCGTCGATTTCGCTGTCTCTATTTCTGAATTTGGATCACTCGCAGCGGCGTCTTCTGCCGCTCACTTCGCGGATTCGTCATCATCCTTCCAGACGCCGCGCAGATAATTTGGTATCGACGACATCCGACCGCGCATTTTTTCAAAACGCCCGACGCTGCGCATTTCATGGAAATCCGCGAAGTTTTTCCAAGCATCTGCACCGAGGAAACGTTTGAGCAACTGCGGCTCGCTGCGCCGCATGTCCACGAGAATCAGGCCGTCCAAGACGTCTGAAAATGCGGGATCGACGTTAAAACTGACGAGTCTGGCGTTCAACTTGAGGTAATGGCGGAGCAAAATGGGGATGCCTTTGCCATCGTGCTCGATCTCCGAAACCAGCGCCGAGACATCGTCGATGGAGCGAATCGTGCGGGCAAACCAGCGTGGATTGAGCCCCGGCGCGTGAGAATGGCGCGGCGGCTGGCAGGGACGGACTTGCCAGCCGAGCCAGCGCGAGCTGTTGTGACTGCGCAAGAAGCGAACCATGAGATCGCGCGAAAGTGTTTGATAGTCGCGGCTGATGCTCACTGGACCAAAAAGCATCGGGTATTGTGGGTTGCGGGCGACAAACTCGCCGATGCCCCGCCACAGCAAGAGCAACGATTGGTATTTTCTCTGGTATTCCGGACGGATGAAGGATCGGCCCATCTCGATTGCGGGCCCGAGCTGCCGTAAATAGCCCGGACGGTAGCGAAATAAGGTGCTGGTGTAGAGTCCGCGCGGTCCTGTCTCGGGAAGAATTTGATCGGTCAATCCGAGGCGATACGCACCGACCACTTCTTGAGTGACTTCGTTCCAAACGAATAGGTGGCGGTAATACTGATCAAACGCGTCCAAATCGAGCGATTTGCCGGTGCCTTCGCCCACCGCGCGGAAGGTCATTTCGCGCAGGCGACCGATTTCGCGCAGGATCGAGGGAATGTTTGCGGCAGCAGTGCAGCAGACGACGAATCCAGATTGGCGCAAAAGAATGTGCTCTTCGCCCAGAGCCTCGATTTCCTCAGCCATGCACGCTGCGTCCACGGGTAAAACGAGCGGCTCATATCCGGATTCGGATGTCTCGTGCGCGGCCGGAGTCGCCAATTCCTTCAATCTTCCCTGCTGCACATAAACGGCGGCGCGCAGGAAGTTGATCGCCTTCTGGTCATCCCCATGACGGCTCAGCGTTTCTGCGGTGATGGGTCGGCTGAAGAAAAATTTCAGCATGCGCCCTTTCCATCGTGGCAACTGTTGCGGCAGCAAAACCGTGCGCAAGCGTGGGTGAAGCAGTCCAGCAAGCTGGAACATCCAACTATTTCTGGCGTCGAAATACGCCGCAACCGTCGTCGCTCCACTTTGGCGGATCAACCGCGCGACATGCGGATTCCACGCAGGATCCGTGACCGTCAGTTGGCGCAGATGAAGGTGAGAGACTGCTCCAGCGGGAAATACCACGAGTGTTCCTCCACGCTTGAGATGAAGCATCGCCGCGCGCATGCCGCGAAGATTCCGCCGCGCCGCATCCGCGCCACCGAAGGGATCGACTGCGATGACTTTGTCTTTCAACGCTGGAATCGACTCCAAAAGATAATTTCCAAGAAATAGGTAGTCGGGCCGAAGTTTGTCGAGCACATCGCCCAGCACCAAAGCCTCGGGTGCGCCGATTGGGTGGTTGGCCACCACCACCAGCGGTCCGCTTGTGGGAATGCGTTGCCAATCACCAGCGGGTAGCGAGTAGCCAGTTTCCATCGCCTGCAACACGCCGCGGCAAAAGCCACCACCCGTCGCCGCGCTCACTGTGCCTGCTGCGTGAATCTGATTGAGGTTCGGAATTGCCAAAGCCCGCTCGACCCACCTCGCCACCGGATTGAGCCATGGCCATTTGCGAATATATTTGTGAGAACACAAATCCACCAACGGTGGGACAGTTTCAGGCGTGAGTTTGGACTTTTGCAAAGCAGGTGGTGGTTTTTTGAAACATGTAGCCCGGCGAGTGAAACGTGGGTGAATTACCTAGGATTCTGCACGATGGCTCAAACGATGGATGCTTTTGAAGCACTGAAAACAAATTCGCCAACCACGAAATTGAGACTTTTTCGTCACAGATTGTTCGCGCGGCAATTTTCCCAATGTGCCAGCGTCTTCCAGCACTCGATGAATCCACTTGAAAAATCATCTGGCCTCGCTGCGAGCCAGGCATCGATTTCCGCGAGGGGAAACCACACGGCGGCTGAAACTTCGGCTGCCGGGAAGCGAACCGAGCCGTGATGTGTCATGCGATACAGCCGGACAAATTCCCAACCCGTTCCCTCGCAGGGTGCGATCCGTGTCATTTCTTCGAGTGCGGTTTCTGCCTGAATGCCCATTTCCTCATCGAGTTCGCGCACCGCAGCGGCCTCATAATATTCGCCTGCGTCCACGTGTCCAGAAACGCTGGCCCCCCACAATCCGGGGTGCACGTCTTTGAACATCGAGCGCTGCTGCAAAAGCAAATCACCGCGCTTGTTGAAGACCATCACATGCACCGCCCGGTGTAATAAATGGCGGGCGTGGACCTCAGCGCGGGTGGCTTGGGCGATCACGACATCGTTTTCATCCACGACATCAAACATTTCGCCCGATTTTTGCGGCAAATCTTTCAGCGGATGGTTGTCGCAACAGCGAGTGAGTTCGATCCACTGGTCGAGCGTAAGTTCCTCCGCGCGGACTGTGATCGGAACTCCAAGATTTGCCGATATTTCCTGCCAAGCGGTGCCATTGGGAAGTTGTTTTGCGAGTTGCTTGCGGCGTTGAGCGAAGCCCCGGCGGATCAATTCATCAAACAAGCGACGGTCAAAAGCCGGCAGTCCAGTCGTCCTCGGGCGCAGAATCGCCACCGCCGAGTCAATCGTGGGTCGCGGATGAAACGCCTCTGGAGGCACGGTGCGCTGTGGTTCCACGATCCAATCCACCTGCGTTCTAAGCGAAAGGATGCCGTAGTCCTTGGTGCCGGGCTTTGCGGCGAGTCGCTCGATCACTTCTTTCTGCAACATCACCACCGCTCGTTCATAAGGATGCGGGCGCGTGAGGAGGTTTTTTAAAATCGCGCCGCCACAAGAGTAGGGGAGGTTTCCCAAAAATTTCACCGGGCGATGTTTGAAGAGCGAACGGCCATCAAATTTCACACCGTCAGCGTGGTGGACTTCCACGCTCGGTTCGTCGCGGAACTTTTCCGCCAGAAATGCGGCGAGCCGTGCATCGAACTCGATTAGGATCAAACGCCGGACTTTTCCGACCAAATGTTCGCTCAAAGAACCAGTGCCCGGTCCCACCTCGACGACCGCATCATCGGCAGACACATCCAGTTGGGAAACGATCCAACGCGCCATGTTCGGATCGATCAGAAAATTTTGTCCGAGTTGTTTACTTGGCAAGACTCCCACTCGATCCAACACATCTTTAATTTCCCTGCCAGTCATGGCGCGCATCTATGGCGGATCGCTCTGCGCTGTGCAACGCAAAGCACTTGCCCTGTATCTTTGTAAATTGTCCGTAGTGAATCGAGGTTACGGCTGGCTAAGAATGTTAGAATTATTGAAAGAACATCGAACCGAAATGGATCATGTAATCACCGCCCGATGAATTTTTCCTGGTGCTCTCTTCAGAAAACGCCTTGCGAGCGCCTCAAATTCATCAGAGAGGTCGGTAAGATGGACTTCGAGTTTTCCCTCGGAGTTTTCTGTAGCTAGCAGTCCCAAATCATCCAGTTCTCGCTTGAGATGCTCGGCACAGGTGCTTGCAGAATCAATCAGAGTGACTTCTGGAGGTAGCAGCTTTCGCAACACTGGAATGAGCAGAGGGTAGTGCGTGCAGGCCAGCATCAAAGTGTCGATGCCTCTCTCAACCAAAGGATCGAGATAGGTTTTGAGCACGATCTCGGTTGCCGGGTGATCGATCCAATCTTCCTCGACCAGTGGCACCAACAGAGGCGTGGCGGTTGCATGAATGATGAGTCCTGTTCTGCGCAGCGCCAGAGCATGCTGATATGCGTGTGAGCGAATCGTCCCTCGTGTGGCGATGATTCCGATGCGTTCGGCGTTTGGGTTTGCTAGTGCTGCGTCCACCCCAGCCTCAATCACGCCGAGGATTGGCAAACGGTATTTTTGGCGCAACTCTGGCAGCGCGTGGGCTGTCGCCGTGTTGCATGCGACCACGATGGCTTTCACACCGCGAGAAATTAAAAATCGGCTGTCTTCGTCCGCAAATTGGCGGATGGTTTCCGGGCTTTTTGAGCCGTAAGGAAGACGCGCGGTATCCCCAAGATAAAGAATGTTCTCGGCTGGTAATAATTCTTGGACCGCACGAACGACTGTCAGTCCACCCACACCCGAGTCAAAAAATCCCAATGGAGCCTCATTCGCATTCACGGCCCAGAGTGTGTCCGTCGTCACTCGACCAGCAAGCTGGAATCAGTCGTCAAACAGATTTTCGCACACGCCCAACATAGCTTTTCACGGATTGGCGGATGATGGCCGAAATGTCGGCCTCGGGCCGTGCGAAAGGCGGGACGAACCAAGGAAAAGAGCCGAGCAAGTCGGTGATCACGGCAATTTCCCCATCGCAGGTGTGCTCCCCACAACCGATGCCAATGGTGGGGACGCTCAGTGATTCGGATAAAAGACGTGCAGTTTCTGGAACGATGGACTCGAAGACGATGGCGGAAACGCCCGCGTCGATCAGTGCAAGTGCGCCCTCGCGAATGAGTTCAATTTGCTCTGTCGTTTTGCCCTTCTTGCGATAACCGCCTTCTTCGAGCACGCGTTGCGGGAGCATGCCGAGATGGCCGATGACGGGGATGCCAACCTCAGTAATGGCCCGGACTTTTTCCGCTTGGCGGACGCCGCCCTCCAGCTTGACGGCCTCTGCCCCGGCAGCGACCAACCTGCGTGCAGTGCAAAGCGCCTGTTCCAGATCTTCGTAAGTATGGATCGGTAAATCGCCTACGATCAGGGCATCCGGCTTGGCGCGTGCGACTGCGGCCACGTGGTGCAGCATGTGATCGAGCGTAACGTGGGTTGTATCTGGAAAACCGAGCACCACCATTCCCAGCGAATCTCCCACTAAGAGAATGTCCACTCCCGCCTCATCCAACAAACGAGCGGTTGGGTAATCGTATGCGGTTAGAGCTGCAATCGGTGGTCCACCTTTGTGGGCTCGGATTGCGTCGGCTTTTTGTTGTGCGGTGACGATCATGACAGAAGAAATCTTCGCATAAAAAAGCCCCCGCAATAAGCGGAGGCCATTTAAAATTGGCGACCCGTAAGGGAGTCGAACCCTTCTTGCCAGGATGAAAACCTGGAGTCCTAACCGATAGACGAACGGGTCGTATGTCGCAGCGCGGGCGGAAAAGAACGACAGAGCCTACTTCTTTGCAAGGATTTTTTCGTTCAAACTTTCACTGCGCTGCGGTGATCTTCATCAATTAAGCACCCGGCAGCTCGATAAAGCCTTCCAGCTTGCGGATACGGGTGGGGTGACGCATTTTACGAAGTGCTTTCGCTTCGATTTGGCGAATCCGCTCGCGTGTGACTTGGAACTGACGGCCCACTTCTTCGAGGGTCCGGCTGTAGCCATCTTTGAGGCCGAATCGTTGCTCAAGCACCTCGCGCTCGCGCTCCGTGAGTGTATCGAGAACGTCTTTGATCTTGTCCTTGAGCATCGAGAATCCGGCTTCTTCCATCGGATTGTCGGCAGCTTTGTCTTCGATGAAATCTCCAAACGAAGTGTCATCTGAGTCGCCGACGGGTGCTTGCAGTGAAATCGGCTGTTGAGCCATTTTGAGAACGGCG
>JBGSLX010000005.1:0-2807 GCA_041740475.1 Akkermansiaceae bacterium
CGTTTTTGTGAAACTGCGCCGAAGCCAGATCCGAGGTGAGTTGAGTGATCAGCGCCCTGGCCTCGCGCTCTGCGGCGACGTTTGCGGTGACGCGTTCGTAGCCGTCTCCCGAGCTGCCGAGAACCGAGGCAGCAGCCAGCATAATCACCGTGCCGATCGCCATCGTGCAGAGCAGCTCGATCAAGGTGAAACCGTGAAATTTCGGGCGAGCGGACCTCATGGAATGCAGGTGTGGAAATCGAGTTTGCTGCGCTTTTCTTCCGGCACGGAGGCGGGGTATTCGATGGAGATGCGTGTTTTCAGCAGAGCGGTCGCGGCGGGCTGCGCGCTGATGACTGCGATGTAGCGGATGGGAACGCCGTTCAGTTCCTTGGCTCCTTGCTCGTGCATCGCGGTTGGCAGTCGCCCGACTGGCTTGCCATCGGCAGAGAAGCCAAGTGACCAAACCTCGCCAGCAGGTGGAATCGGTTGGCCGGGCGTGGTGGCGTTGAAAAACAGCGGGCGGCCTTCGCGCGAGGCGCGGATTTCCTCCATGCAGGCGGGAACGATCCAGGTGCTGCGTGTCTCAGCCGCAGATGAAAAACCGGATTTTCCCGCTTCTGCGATCGCGCCAAAAACCAGCGGCACTGCCACCGCCAGCACGCCCACGGCGATCACGGCTTCGACCAAAGTGGCCCCACGCTGGAAAAAGGCATTCATCAATCCATGCGGTAGGGTCGAGCGGTGACGCGCCCGATTTTGAGCCGGTTTTCGGCGATGGTTTGGGCGTCTCCACGGCGGATGACCTTGGCGATACCATCTGTGTAGTGGCCTTCTGCGATGCGCATGACCACCTGTGATGAGCCGCTGGGATGATGCAATCCACCGCGCGGATTGAAGGCGAGCGCACGCACCTGAATGCTCTGCGTTTGTCCGCCGCGAGTGTATTGGATGCGAAGTTTTTGGTGGTCCATCGGGTTTTCCAGTCCCGCCACTTCGCCGCCGCTGAGCACCACGCCGTTTTCTAAATTCCGCCAGCGTTTCATCGGTTCCGCATTCACGGGTTCATTGGAGTTTTCCGGCCAGCACTCCACTTTGAAGAGTCCGATTTGGCCACGGTCCTCGTCGTGCGGCAAGTCACCGGGCTCGGCCATGGCCAGCACGACATGCGAGCGGGTGCTGATCGCTGTGGTGCGTGCCTGCTCGATCATGCCGATTAGCAGCTCGGTGCTCGATTTGCGGGCTTGCGCCGCATTGCCGCCGAGCAGACCCACACCCGCCAGCAGAAGGATGGCCACCACCGCGATGGTCACAGCGATTTCAACCAAAGTGAACGCGCGTTCGGCACGATCCGTAGGAAATTGTGTAGGCATGCCAAAAGGGAATTGGTCTTAGCACCATGCAAGGGACGCCAGAATCTGGGCCTAACGGCGTGACGAATTCAAGCCTTAGATTACGCGATTTCGTAGTGCAAAGGCAGCAGCTGGTTAGTGCCTTGCCTATTCTAGATCCTTTTTTGGGCTTGGCGCTTGCAAACCGCCGCCACCGAGCAGGCTGTTAAGGATGCCGCTCACGTCGCTGGGATTTAATCCACTTTTCTCGATCAGCTCGGCTCCTCGGTCTAATACTTTTGAAGAATCTTCGCCGATCAGCGTGCGCGTGAGGTTCAAAACCGCTTCGGAGGTCTCGGGCAGAGTTTCCAGAATTCTCATCCCCGCAGCGAGAATCAGTCGCTCGGTAAAGTCTTCTTTTGGCTTATCACGCGTGCCAGTGAGTCGCAGCGGAGCCCAAATCATGCCGCGCTCGCCGGGCGCGAACACATGCGTCTCGACTCCCGGAACCGCCGCCAGCGTGCCGGGCACAAGACCAATGCGGAAATTTCCATCAAGCTGTTCGCCGCGTATCTCAAGACGACCTTCGATTCTCATGAGTCCTTCGGAAGCGAGCTCGATCTCATCAAACACGGTGAGATCCTTTTCCCATGTCCATTTGGCGTCCGCTTGGCTCAGCGTGAGCGTCCGAAAACGGCTGCTATCGGCGTAAGCGGCCAGCACATCGAGCACCGGCAAGGCTCTGAGACTGCCTTGGAGAATGGCGATTTTGCCACGTGCTTGCGGTTTCCCAGAATGATTGCCCACCGAGAAATCGACATTGAGGTCACCCGTAACCCGCTTGGCCCAATCTTCGTCGAGAATTTCACTGCACTTGAGCTGTGAAATGTCTCCTTCGAGCGAAAATAGGCTGCTTTTCCGGTCCCATTCGCCCACCACATTGAGCCTCGCAGCGCTCAGTGCCTCAAGCGTGGCGCTGGTTAAAAACACCGTGTCGTTCTGGTAGCGCAGCCGCGCGTGATCGAGGCGCAACTCCGGCAAGGTGTCGGGTGGCGGTTGAATCGTGCCACCCAGTAGTTCCACGCGATAAGAGCCTTTTGCGGCATCGGGCTTCACTCCGATGCGAATGCCGGACGCTGTGAGTGGCCCCTGATCCAGATCGGCACGGACCACCAACTCACCTACTTCCAGCCCACCAAGCTCGAAGTCGCGCGGCAGCC
The DNA here is from genome assembly GCA_041740475.1 of Akkermansiaceae bacterium. Classification (GTDB taxonomy): domain Bacteria; phylum Verrucomicrobiota; class Verrucomicrobiia; order Verrucomicrobiales; family Akkermansiaceae; genus Luteolibacter. The sequence goes on from JBGSLX010000005.1 coordinate 2,531, forward strand.
ACGACTTTTTCTTAGCGAGGCGCGGTGCCTCGGTTTCCACAACTTGTTCTGACAATGGCGGCAGTCCAATCGTCTTGGCCGTGGCATCAATCGCGACTTCGACCCGTTGCGCCCGTGCTTGGCGAATTTCCCACGCACCACGACTCAAGCCGCCCAGACCGATCTCCGTGTGCAAGCCATCAAGGCGGAGTTTCCGCACCGTCCCCTCCCCTGCGGCATCAAATGCGTCTGTATCCACCGCCAGTCCATGCCAGCGGAATGGCGTGAATTCTCCGAC
>JBGSLX010000006.1:0-25186 GCA_041740475.1 Akkermansiaceae bacterium
TTTCAAGCAGCGCCACGCGGGCCATGAGCTGCTCGACGCATGCCTCTAACGGCTCGATGAGTCCGGCGACCGCTTCGCAGACACCGTCCAACCCACCCGCATCATACGCGGCTTGGATCATGGGACGCAGGGCTTTGGCTCGGTCACTCAACATTTGCTGAAATCAATACGCAGAAATTTACTTAAGTTTTCTTAAAGACCTGAATAGTTACATATGTTCTATCGAATCTTCTTCTTTCCAGGGTTCCTTCACTAGGGAAGACAAAAGATTTCTGACCGCAGATGAAGCGGATTTTCACGGATAATGCATTTTGAGATCTGAGGTCTCAAAAATGAGGCAAAGATCTTCGATTCAACACCCTCCTTATCCGTGATGATCCGTGTCATCCACGGTCAATCTCATCATTCGTCCGGCGACAACTCCTTGGTGTAGGAACCCTGTTCTTCTTTCGCTCATTTCGCCGATTTCGTTGTTCTCTTTTCCAATCTTCACTCAGCACCACGGTGTTTTTTGAAAATTGCCAAGGTGCGTTCGCGCTCGGTTTTGTGATCGAGGCAAGGTAACGGATAACCGGGCGCGAGAGGTCTTCCGTCCTTGGGCGGCTCCGTGAAGCGCTCGGCTGGAACATTTGCGAGTTCCGGCACCCACCGCTTGATGTACACGCCTTTGGGGTCGTAGCGCGCGGTTTGCGACCATGGATTCTGGATGCGGAAATACGGTGCGGCATCCGCGCCAGTGCCCGCCGACCACTGCCAGCCGCCGTTGTTAGAAGCGATTTCGCCGTCCACCAGATGCTGCATAAAGTGCGACTCTCCGAGTTTCCAATCGAGATGCAGATCCTTCGTGAGGAACATCGCGGTGATCATGCGCACTCGGTTGTGCATGAATCCGGTGGCCAGAAGTTCGCGCATCCCGGCATCGACGATCGGGAAACCCGTGCGGCCTTCTTTCCATAGTTGGAAACTTTCATCCGGCTCGTTCCACGGCAGGCCGCGCCAATCGGCGTTGAACTCTTCGTTCAGCACGTTTGGAAAATGATGCAGGATGGCGAAGTAAAACTCACGCCAAGCCAGCTCCTTGATGAACACATCGATGCCCGCTCGCCCGGCTATATCGGCCGAGGCATGCGCTTTCATCGCCTCGTGAAAAACCGTGCGCGAGGAAAGCAGCCCAAAGCGCAAATCCTGAGAAAGGCGTGAGGTGCCATCCGCCGCTGGCAGATCGCGCTGAGCGGCGTAGTTTTCAATTTTCTCGGCGATTGCATGTTTCATCCGCTCGCGAGCGGCTCGTTCACCCGGTTCGAGCAATGCTGAATTTGGAATTTGCCATCCCCAGTGCGCTACGGTTGGCAACGGCAGCGAGGAAACGCCCGCCGATGTCTTGAGCGCCGCCGCTTTTCCAAGTACTTCCGGCTTTTTCAGCGACAGCCAATTGCGGCTGTATGGCGTGTAAACTTTGTAGGGCTGCCCACCTTGAGTCAGCACTTCTTCTGGCCCGTGGAGCGAGACATCGTGATGAGATCGGCAAGCCACTCCCAGCTCCTCGCACATTTCCATCACGCGCATCTCCACGGTTTTCCCGTATGGATCCGGGTCCGCGTTGAAGTGGAGTTCCACCACATTTTGTTCCTGAATCAATGCACGCAGACCCGCCACCGGATCGCCCTCGCGGATGATCAAGCGGCCATCAATGGTCTCCAAATTCCGCGCCAGCGAGTGCAGGCATCCACAGAGAAAATGCTGACGGTTAGGTCCAGTCCATGAATGCGCGTCTCGCCAAGAACTCAGGTAATACACTGGCAAAACGGGCAAACCCGAAATGCTGGCATGATAGAATCCCCAATTGTCCGCGATCCTTAAATCACGGCGAAACCAATGGATGACCTTCGCAGCTTTTTTGGCAGCCATGAGCTTGTAGGCACCGCCGCAGAATTTCCACCGTGCGGGAAACTCTGCGGCATGTTAGCTCAAACGGCTTCTGCTAGAAGTTTCTCAACTTTCTTGATGGATGAGGGGGATAGTTTGCCGTCGATCTTTTTGGCGGATTCTAAGATGAGCTTCAATTCACTTAGTGTTTTTTCTGCAGCGGCGAGTGATTTCTTGCCGCCGCCGAATTTTTTGTCGGGGAAATAACGGGTAAATGTCGTGCCGGAGCGGCTAATGCATAGCCTCCAACCTTCAAATGCCGCACTCTCATAGGTGAATCTTGTCAGATTTTTTTTCGATTTCATATTTAGTCGCAAGTATGTGCTTTCCGAAAATGCACTCGCCCTGCTAGAAATCCAGCGATTTTTTTCTTTGCATTGAAGTAAGGCCGTCCCTTTATTCGCCGCCCGCGGGTTTTTATAGCACGCCGTAGGTCCTCCGCTCGCCGCAATCTCGTGGTGAATCTGCCCGCTGGAGGGTAACCCGGCAAACGCAACACACACATGTCAGCAGTCAAACTCGCTCGTTTCGAGCTCCCAAACCGCCTCGTCCGTGACGAGGATACCGCCACCGATACCTACGCCCAATTCATCGCCGAGCCTTTCGAGCGCGGATATGGGCACACGATTGGTAACTCCCTCCGCCGCGTACTTCTCTCATCGCTAGAAGGCGCTTCTATCACTTCCGTCCGCATCGCTGGTGCACAACACGAGTTTTCCAGCCTCCCCGGCGTGGTCGAAGATGTGACGGACATCGTGCTGAACCTCAAAAAAGTGAAGTTCGCACACAACGAAAAGGAACCACGCATCCTGACGATTAAGATCGAAAAAGAAGGCGTCGTCACCGCCGGTGACATCATTGAAGACCACATCTACTCGGTCGTGAACAAGGACCAGATCATCTGCACGCTCGATAAGAAGGTGAAATTCGATTGCGAATTCGAAGATCGCGTCGGCCGTGGTTTCTCCACTGGCGATGAAAACAAGCGCAAGGACCAACCCATCGGGGTCATCGCCATTGACTCGATCTTCTCGCCAGTCACCCGCGTGAAATACTCCGTGGAAACCGCGCGCGTCGGACAATTCACCGATTACGACAAGATCGTATTGGACATCTGGACGGATGGCCGCATCACCCCACAGGACGCGCTGCTTCAATCGTCCGCCATCCTTCGCCATCACCTCGATGTCTTCGTCAACTACGATGAAAACGCCGTCGATTTCGAAATGGCACCTGCCGAGTCCAGCGAGGAAAACGCCGCACTCAAGAAGCTGCTCAACATGTCGGTCAACGAGATCGAGCTCTCCGTACGCGCCGCGAACTGCCTCAACAACGCCAACATCACCACCGTCGGCCAACTCGCGATGAAGTCCGAAGCGGAAATGCTCAAATACCGCAACTTCGGCAAAAAATCGCTCAACGAGATCAAGGACAAACTCATCGAGCTTGGTCTTGGCCTCGGTCTGACTTTCGAGTCATCATTGCTCTCCGGGCCTGCCGCCGCTTCCCGCGGACCGCGCCTGGGTGTGGAAGATGAAGCACCCGTCGGCCTCGCCGATCTCATCGCGCAAAACCTCGACGACTGATTCGCAGAACCTCTAACCATTTTAAGAAAGCAAGCAACCGATGAGACATCGCAGCAAAACCGCAAAACTCAAACGCAACGCCTCACACCGTAAGGCGCTGCTCTCCAACTTGGCGTGCAGCCTGATCCAGCACGGCCGCATCAAAACCACCCTCGGCAAGGCCAAAGCCCTGCGCCCAGTGGCGGAAAAATTGGTCACCCTCGCCAAGCGCGATGACATCCACTCCCGCCGCCTCGCCATCGCCTACCTCCACCAGAAAGACGTTGTCAAAAAACTCTTCGCCGAAGTGGCTCCTGCATCGAAGGACCGCCAAGGTGGCTATTGCCGCATCACCAAGCTCGGCGCACGCATGAGCGATTCCGCACCGATGGCTGTCATCGAGTGGGTGGATCGCGTGGAGAAAGACGAAGATGCCACCGAGACCCCAGCCTCTGAGGCGGTGGTGGACGTCTCCGCCGAGACCAAGCCGAGCAAAAAGAAGGCCGAAAAAACTGAGGAAACCGCTGCCGAATAAGCCGCCGACCTCATTTTCAATCCATCACCCAAAACCGCCTGTGCTCACCGCGCAGGCGGTTTTTTTGTCGCCAAATGCCAGTCCATAGCGGGGGATATTTCATCCAAAAAATTCCCTCTATCAATCTGCTAGCTCTCCAAAGCCGCCCAAACCCAAAACCCATCCCCAGCCGCTCTGTGCACGAAATCCAACTGCCGCGCTCGCACCAAGAAAAGCAGCAGGCGTGAGCTGCTTCATACTTCTTCGTAGGTCATGCCAAATACCTTATCCGTGAGCCATCCACGAAAGGACTCGTTGTCTTGGAACTGTTTGAAGAGTTGGGCATCGTCCTTGAACATGGCTGTAATCACGCGTTGGAAGGCCTTGTCATGCTCGATTTTGGCGTTTTGCCACTCCGAGTTTTGCTTAGCGTTTTGGTAGGCCCGATCTTCCGAGACCTTTTTGGGGAATTTCGCCATGGATGCACGCTAGCGTGCGTTCCGAGTCATCGTAGCCGCTTGCACGGCTTTGATGCCGCTGAGCGCCTTGTCCACAGACATCGTGTGCAACAAGGGTTCGTCATAACCGGTCTGAAATTTATCCGCACAGATCAGGAAACGAAAAGGGTCTTCCTGAATCTGGTCGGTGATTTCACCGCTGGGATATCCGTTGAGCTTCGATTCGCTCACCCTCTCACTGCGGTATTCCGGCTCGCCGGAAAAGGCGACAATGGCTTGGTCGGGACTCTTGATTTCTGTGAGGTAGGCCGAGATCGCAGTGAAATATTCAATCGCCCGCTGGATGCTGCCGGTCACCACCATCGCCCGAGCCTGGCCACCGATTTTGTTCTGTCAGATCACTTGCTCCAGAAAGTGGTCCACCATGATCTCCGCCTGATCGCGGATGGCCTTGCTGTGGCTCTCCACGTAGATCCGCAGTTTTTTGCTCGTCTTTTTCACGTCATACTCGGGATCGCCAGCGACCGTTTTGGCGAGGCGTTTCTGTTTGATGCGCGCTTCGAGCGCATCGTTGATCTCATCTTCGCTGTCAGTTAGCGCTTGGCTGACAGCGGATGAGTTCTTGCCGCTATGGCTGGAGTGCGCCTCATCAATGATGATGACGAATTCCCCACCTTGATGTTCATCGCCGATGGTGTCTAACACGTGAGGAAAGGTCTGCACGGTGGAAATGATCAGCTCCTTGCCGTCCCGGAGATACTTGGTGAGCGGTTCCGTCTTGGAAGTGCATGCGCCTTAGATCATATGTGTTTGAGAAAAGTCCTCGCACAGGACATAGCCCCGAGTTCCCGCTACCTTCTTCACAAATCCAGCCTTCTCGATCTTGTTAAAAGTGTTGCGAACCTTCCGGTAAAAAGTGTCGAACTGCTTGATGCCTCCTTCTTGGCCGCCCCGCTCATACCAGAGCGCGAAACTGGCCTGCTTGGCACTGACAGGCTGGATCTTGCAGTAGTGGTTGTGCCGATAAACGATGCCTAACACTTCTTTGGCGGTCACATCGAGCAGATCAAATCCCGCCCCAAAGATGCCTCGCAGCTCCTTCACATACTCGCGCGTCACGAGCACCCGGTCGGCGATGTAAACCGGGTAAGCCGCTGTGCTCAGCGCATGCTTGCTAATGAGCCCTGCCTTTTCTAGGCCCAGCAACGCTAAAAAGTGGTTGTTATCCGGCGTCAGCAGAATGGTGTAGCCCTGCCTCTCGTTCGCCCACTCAGACTTGATTAAATAGCATAACACCAGCTTTTGCTCCGCCGATAAGCTAGAGCCATCAAGTTTGGTTTCGACGTGACGGTCAAAAGACACAAACAATCGCTCCATTCGCTCATCCAGAAGTTTTCCCGCGCACAGGTGCAGGCAAACCTCTTCCGTAAAGATGCGGTAGTAAGGCAGATCGATGCGGTTCTCCAGGCAGAGATTCACCAGCGTCGCCATGCCGATGCCGCGCCCCTCCCACTTTCGGTAAACCCGCAGCACGTCTGCCAGCTTGGGGTTGCGTGGTTTCGCCTCCGGCAGGATGCGCCTCACAGGAATGGAGTCATTGACGTCCTCGATGATCAGCGTCCGACGGAAGGCACCCGGATTGCGGATCGCGATATGCACGCCCGGCTTGATGGCGATGATTACTTGCTTATTCACCGAGTAGTCACGGTGAGCCAGCGCGTTGTTCACTGTTTCGCGCAGCAATTCTTCTGGGTATTGTGGACGGGCCATGCCGCCGCGCTCTGCGGTGATGCCTACCTGAATGTTCCGCAGCAAGTATCCCAGGCTCGATTCCATGAGCTGGAGCACATTGTCCACAAAGTCCTGTTTATCCTGTGCAATCTGGTGCTCCACATCCACATAGCCATGCACATGGCTGCGAAAGCCTAGCCGATCCCCGGGATACTGGCCACAAACCAGCGCCCCGAGTACCGTCACAGCGCTGTCTTTCAGAAAGCACCGCCTTTGCAGAAAGGCCCGTGCGGAATCTAGGTCCGGCTTCAGTGTCTCGATCACCTGCGGCTGATTCAGGTGGAAGATGAACTGATTCAGCTTAGTCAGGTCCAGATCCGCCTCTGACATGTCTGGCACGGGCTGAAGTTCCTTCGCGTGAGCCGCTTCTTCTTTGAACTCCTCCTGAGCCTCCACATCCCTGTCAGTGACTTTGTGATCGCCCGTCAGGATGCGCTTGTAGGCGCAGCCATTGAAAAAAACAAACTTATGGTCAGCGGCTAGCTCATCAACATATACGATGGCGACGCGCTCACCTAAGAGCGTCCGCAGTTCCATCGGTGGAAAGCAGTTGTTGAGATCCTGCTTCACGCCCTTTCGGTCCGTGAACAGACGCGGGAACTCCTTCAGGTTTGGCTCTGCGTGGTCCTTCCAGCCACTGAGCACATAGCGCCGGGCGGAGCCAGTGCCCTCCTCCTTTACCCCGAGGATCAGTATGCCGCCACGGGTGTTGAGAAAGGCGTTCACGCTCTTGTTCCGTTCCTTCCACTCTCCCCCATCCACCGGCACCGGCTTGATCTCCAGCCACTCCGTCTCCAGTTCCAAAAACTGCCCCTGCTGGATCAAGTCAGCCAGTTTGAGCAAGATTTGGTCGATGGGCTTCATGCGTGATTTCAGTCTAGTGGAAATTGCGTCGTCATGCACCACTCTTATTCAATTCAAAAATCCTCGGTTTCAATTTCTTCCTGCGCCTCCCCAGCGGCGGGTTCGGCGGCCACTTCGGGCAGCTTGGTGGCGGCTTCGCGCACATCCAGCTTGCCTGTCACGAGGTCGGCGGTTGGGCGCGTCCGGTATTCCTGCATCAGCGCGATTTCCCGCTCCGTGCGGGCGATGGCGGTGGTGAGGACGGCGGTTTCAACGGTGACCCAATCGACGATCTGTTGCTGTTCGTCCTTCGGTGGGAGGATGATCGGAATCCTGAAAAACGCGTCGGGATAGAGACACAGGCGCGATGGTCGAAGCCCCGTTGATCGCGAGAGATAGTTCAACTTGTAAGGCGCGATTCTGAGCAGGTGGTCAGCAAAGGCAGACAAGATACTCTCAGGTTTGCGTGGCCTATAAACCGCGTATGCGGGACTGATGATTCCTTCATGTTTGGAAACGCAGAGCGCCGCCATCCACGCCCACATCGTGTTCACCGCCAAATCGCCGGGGCGACAAATCTTGTGGCCGCAGTAGGACTCAGCTTTGAACATTGTGATGTTCTTCTGACTCTGTGGCGTCACACCAGTGATGTGCGAAACGGAAAGTTGCTCCTCGTTTCCCGTCTTGGAGCGTTCATCCATTTCGCGGAAAACATACTTGGCGCGGAAGACTTCCCAAAGCTCCGGGATGTCGCCGAGCCAGGGGATGCCGTAGGGCTTGAGGCCCTCGATCATGATTGGCCTCCAGTCGGTAGTGGCGGAGCTTGCGGGTGACCTCCCTCCCTCATTCGGCGCGAACTTGTAAGTAATCCTTACAAGTTGCCACTTCAGACAATTCCCCTTCGGCAAAATTGGCCTTCAGGTGCAGGGTTACGTTCTGCGGAGTGGTCTGAAAAAGCTCGGCGAGCTGGGCTTGGGTCAGCCACAGTGTTTCATTTTCAAATCGGCATTGGATGCGCGTGCGGCCATCTTCCGTCTGATAGATGATGATTTCGGAAGTGGGCAGAGGTTCGGTGCTCATGCGGTGGCTGCTTTCGTGATTTCTTGAAGCAGGCCATCCGTTTCCTTTTCCAGCGCGAGGATGTCGGCGCTGATCCGGGCGAGGGTGCGGAGCCGGGGCGGCTGATAGAAGTGGCGGGTGAACGCTTCGATACCGCCTTCCTCCAGCAGCGGGATTTGCTCGTAGTCGCGGAGTTCGCTGTCCGGCGCGTCCTTCAACAACTTGCTGATCACGCGGGGCGCATCTTCCGCATGCCAACTGACAGCGTTGACGATGAGCTTGTGATCTGAGGCGGAGAGCTTGATGCCGAGAGTTTTGAGAGCATCGGAGAGTTTATCGAAGAAGACGTTGTGGTCCTCGAAAAGTGCTTCGCCGAGTTTGGCGCGCATTTTGGTGGCGGTCTCGATGAGGAAGGCATCGCGCACGCAGTCGTCGGCGATCTTCCAGATGAAATGGGTGATCCAGTTGAGTTGGGCTTGGTCCTTGAGGTGTTTTTTAAAATGACCAATCCGCGCGTCTAGCAACTATGGGTGGTGATGTCCGGCACGCATGGCTGGGAGATGCTTTGATGATTTCGCTGACAACTGCGTTTGGAAATGGGCAACCGCATACTTATCAGACTTATCGTTGGCGGGAGGCTGGTCATTTGAGACCCGGAACGCCAGCAGGATCATGCTAGGGAGATGCGGAACGAGGTGAAGAATTCGCTGTTCATGCGCGTGGATCGCTGGTTGCAAGTGCTTGCGGGATTTTTACAATCCGAGGAAACTTCATTCCAAGCACCCATGTCATTTGACCAAGGACAGTTTAACTTCGATGCGCCCGGCAGCGATGCTGGGTGGCGGCGATGGCGTGAGGAGCTGGATGAGAAAAAACGAGCGTTCGAGACGCGGTGGGGCGTGGTGTTAGGGAAACGCGTCACGGTTTGCTTGAGGGATCACGCCAAGCCATTGAGCGGAATGCTTGAGTGGCTCACTGCCGAGAAAGGCAGCCACGATGTTTCACCAAGGTTCCGCCTGCGCGGGGTGGAGTTCGGCGTCGGGGAGATCGAGAGTATGGTGCAGGAAGAATCCGCTTAGATTTGGAAAGATAGACAACGAAATTGGCGAAATCAGAATGAGCTTTAGATCATATTTCTTCGTTCTTCTTTGTTCGTTCTTCTTTCGAATATTTCGAGCTTTTCGTTGTTCTCTTTTTTCTCATCTCGGACGGCAGGATGTACCGGAAGTTCACACCACGAACCGCCTTACTTCCCTGCTATCATTTCTTGTGGCCGCCGGACTCTAACGCAAGCAGTGCCTCGACCATTTGGCTGACTTGTTCTTCGTTGTATTGGGGATTCGGTGGCATCGGAATCTGCCCCCAGACGCCGCCGCCGCCTTTGAGAATTTTTTGAATCAGCATTTCAACGGCCTCACTTTTTCCACGGTAGCGGTCTGCCACATCCACGTAGCGCGGGCCGATCGACTGGACTTGCGTCTGGTGGCAGGAAATGCAGTTCGACTCTGCTAACAGGTGCGTGCCGGGATGATCTTCCTGCAAGCCAGCGAGGCGTGGATCGAGAGTTTTCTCCTCATCTTCATCGATTGGCTCTTTGGAATAAGTCACTTTCTTGAGTTTGCCGTCGGTTCCGTCATACCAGATCGAACCGTATTCCAGCACATACATCGCACCTTCTGGACCCATCGCGACATCAGATGGATGGACAAATTTTTTGCTGCTTAGCCAATCTTCCTTCCACTCCATGTCGCTATTTTTGTCCAGTTTGGTGAGCTGCATGCGGCCATTGTTCCAATCGAAAGTGATCAGGCAGCCGTCCGCTTCGCGCGGCAATTTGGTGGGTGAGTCCGGATAATCGTCAAAATAATAGACCGGGCCAGCGCAGTAGCAGGAACGAGGTCCGAACCACAGGGGAACGCGTGCTTCGGGGAGTTTTTTGATGCCTTTGTTCTGCTTGGATCGGTTTTCAGGGCTGGTTGCGACAAACTTTTCGCCGATGGTTTTCTCTTCAAAATCATAAGCCGCGTAGGCTTTGTTATCGGCGACAAAATACGGCCAGCCGTAATTGCCGGCAGTTTTCGCTTGGTTGATTTCATCGTGCCCCTTGGGTCCGCGCTCGCTTTCTTCTTGGGAATCGGGTCCGACTTCGCCCCAGTAGAGGAATCCCGTGCGTTGATCGACGCCGATGCGCCACGGGTTCCGGCAGCCCATGACAAAAATTTCCGGACGAGTCTGCGGAGTGCCTTTGGGAAACAAATTGCCAGCGGGAATCGTGTAGTCGCCTCTGGGTGTTGGCTGGATGCGGATGATTTTTCCCCTGAGATCCTTGGTGTTGCTGGCGGTGCGTTGCGCATTGAGATGCTCGTTGCCTTCAGTTTCATCCATCGGCGCGAAGCCATCCGCCTGAAATGGATTGGTGTTGTCACCGAGCGAGAGAAACAAATTGCCTTTCAGGTCAAACGCGAGTGAGCCGCCTTCATGGCAGACTCCATCGGCGCGGGATTGTTCCACTTTCAAGAGTATCTTCTCATCCTTGAGCGCCCCCGTCTTGAACGTGAAACGCGCCAAGCGATGCTCTTCTTTGTCGAGTGGAGAGTAATATACGTAAACAAAGCCGTTCTTCATGAAGTTCGGGTCGGCGGTGATGCCGAGCAAACCGGTCTCGCGCGACTTGTTGCCATCTTTCACTGCGACCTCGAACTGCTTGAGCACTTTCACCTCCCCGGTGTCCGGAGCATACCACTTGAGGGCTCCGGTGCGCTCCGCAATGAACACATGTCCGTTCGGCAACACCGCGAGTTCCATCGCATCCACAAGGCCCGTCGCCAACGTATCCACCTTGAAATATTCGTCACCGGGGATGTCAGCCGCTGTAGAAATCGCGCTTGTTAGGGCGAGGAGCAATCCGAGGGAAACGATGGAGTTTTTCATGCGTGTGCGTGCTGGTGATTGAATGGGCGCGAGCTGGAAAATAGTCGGCGTTCTACGCGGCTCAAGGCTGACTCTTTCAGAAGCTTAATTTTCAAGACTCGGCAAGCCTGTGAAACGGAGTGGCGTTTTTTAGACGCCATGAATCACACAGGCGGCTTGAAGCCGTCCGTTCAGCGGTCGGCGGCATGCAAATCGAGAATCTTTACATGACGATCCGCATCGTCGATCCAGTAAGTAAGGGCAAAATCACAGACAATTGCGATTTGTAGCTGGCGACCTGTTTCGTCGTACTCCACGGCATCGACCATTGTGAAGGGATCGTTACCGATTGCTGCAATCGAGTTTCGAAGAATTTTCCGGGTCTTCGAGGGAAGTCTTTCGAGGAATTCGACGACCTCGATTGAGATGAGAAGTCGGTAGTTCATCATTCAGGACTCGAGTCGTTCATCCAGCTCCTCCAAAGTGGTCCAGTTTTCGGGATTTTTGTCGTCGATTTTGCAGGCCATGCGAGTGCGATACTCCGCAATTTCCTTATGCCGCAAGGCGACGAGGAAGGCGGCCAGACGTTTCCTCTCCTCCACGGGAAGAGCCTCGATCTCTGTCTTGATTTCCTGAATGCTCATCGTGGTTAATTAGACAGAGAGGAGTTTTTTTGCAACCTCGCAAGAGGATGAGGATGCGGCCTGCGCTCCGGCGCGAATGATTTGCCTTTGTGGCGAATGCTTCGGTGGCTAGGTTCCGGCTCGGATGTCAGATGTCGATGATGAGTGCGCGTTTTTTGATTTCATGAGCACGGAGCGGAGTGCCTCGCCTCGGACATTGGCGAATTACCAGGATGCGCTGAAAGCCTATCGCACGTGGCGTGGCGCGGGTTTTTCTGCCTCGTGGCGTGATGAAACGGCGGATGATTTCCGCGATTATTTGTTCGCGCTGATGAAGCAGGGCTTCAAACGCTCGACGATTCGGCTGCGATTTGCGGCGCTGCGGTCGTTTTACAAATTTCTCGTTTTGCGGCGCGGGCTGGGGCGCAGCCCGGTGGCGGAAGTCTTGTTGCCAAAAGCCGAGCGCGGCTTGCCGGTGGTGCTGACGGTCGCGCAAATCGACCATTTGCTGGGCATTCCGCTGCATTTGCCGGTGGATGCGAAATCGCCCACTTGGCTGGCACCGCGCGATGCGGCGATTCTTGAGCTGTTTTACTCCAGTGGGCTGCGCATTTCCGAGTTGCTGGCACTGGATGTGAAGGATTTGGACTTCATCGGTGAGACGGTGAAAGTGCGCGGCAAGGGCGCAAAGGAGCGCATCGTCCCGGTGGGCGGCCCGGCCATCAGCGCGATCCAACGCTACCGACAAGAAGCCGCCGTTACTTCTGGCCCGTTGTTTCTGAGCAAGCGCCGCACGCGCATCACCCAGCAAGCGGTGGATTTGCTGCTCAGGAAATACTTGAAACACAGCGGCATTCCGTTCGCGATCAGCCCGCACAAGCTGCGCCACAGTTTCGCCACGCACTTGCTGGATGCGGGTGCGGACTTGCGCAGTGTGCAGGCATTGCTCGGCCACTCCTCGCTTTCGACCACCCAAATTTACACCCACGTCACCACGGAGCGCCTCAAGCAGGCCTACGACAACGCCCACCCACGCGCTTGAAGACGCCACTTTTCCATTTCCTGCTCGGCATCGTGACGCTGCTGCTTGCGAGCTGCGCCGTGCAGCGTCAGTCGCCCAGCTCCGCCGGAAATGCGCCGCCGCGCTCGGTTTTGTTCATCGGCAATAGCTACAGCTTCAAGGTGCCGGAAAAATTCGGCCAGGCCGCTGCGTCTCACGGCAAACCCCTGCGCATCGGTCAAGTCACCCACGGCGGCTGGAGCTTGGAGCAGCATGTCAAAAACGAGGAAACGCTGCGCAAAATCCGCGAGGGAAACTGGGACGTGGTGGTGATCCAAGAACAGAGCCGCATCCCATCGCAGCCGATCAAGCGGGTTTATAGGATGTTTCCCCACGTCCGCACCTTGGCCGAGGAGGCGCGCAAAGCAGGCGCGATCCCGGTGCTTTATCAAACTTGGGGACGCCGCGATGGCGACGATTTTTATCCCGGAAACGACGATTTTTATCCCGGAAACGACGACTTCCACGCGATGAACCAGCGACTGCGCGATGGCTATCGACTGGCGGCAGAATATGCGGGTGGCTCGACCGTTGTTCCAGTGGGCGATGCGTGGGAGCGCGAAATTTCTGCGGGCCGTGGCGCGGCGCTCTATCAGGCAGACGGCAGCCATGCCACCGCGCACGGCGACGAACTCACGGCGCAGGTGTTTTTTGAAACGCTGTTCTCCGAGACTGGCTGGTAGCCAATCCTCCGCCTTGCGCGGACCGTCGCGGCCTGCTTTGTTGCGCACCCGTTCACCATGTTTTACCTCACCACAGCCATCGATTACACCAACAGCGCTCCTCATCTGGGTCACGCTTACGAAAAGGTCCTCGCCGATGTGATCGCCCGCTATCATCGGCTCCGGGGCGATGAGGTGTTTCTCCTGACCGGCGTCGATCAACACGGGCAAAAAGTCCAACAGGCCGCGGAAAAAGAAGGCATTTCTCCTGCGGATTTCGTCGAGCGCACGACTTCCCGATTTTCCACGCTCTGGGATAAGCTCGGTGTGAAATACGACGGCTGGGCGGCAACGACTGACCCGCGCCACAAAGCATGCGTCGGCGCGATCCTCACGGAACTCATGGAGCAAGGGCAGCTCTACAAGAAAACTCACTCCGGCTCTTACTCCGTCCGCCAAGAGCAATTCCTCCAAGACCGCGACCGCGACGAACACGGAAATTTCGGCCCGGAATGGGGCGAGGTCATCGAGATCGCCGAGGAAAACTGGTATTTCAAACTCAGCGAACACACCGACTGGTTGAAGAAGTTTCTTGAGACGAATCCAGAGGTGATCATCCCGGCGTTTCGCAAGTCCGAGCTGCTCAATGCGCTCGAAAAAAACTCGGGCCTCGACCTTTGCGTTTCCCGCCCGAAAGAGCGCCTGCAATGGGGCATCGAGTTCCCATTCGATTCCAACTACGTGACCTACGTCTGGTTCGATGCGCTCATCAACTACGTCTCCTTCGCCGGATACCGCGCTGCCGCCGATGCCGATTTGCCGGTTTTTGAGGAAATCTGGTCCGCGCGTCCGGTCCACGTCATTGGCAAGGACATCCTGATTCCCGCACACGGCATTTATTGGTTTTGCATGTTGCACGCCATGGGTTTTTCCGATGCCCAAATGCCGCGTCTGCTCGTCCACGGCTTCTGGAACGGCCTCGGCGGCGCGAAAATGTCCAAGTCCACTGGCAACGTCGTCGATCCCAACGAACTGGCCGACAAGTTCAGCGTCGAAGCCCTCCGCTACTATCTGGTTCGCGATATCGTCACGGGCAAGGATTCGGACTACGACATGGACCGCCTAGTCATGCTCTACAACACCGAGCTGGCGAACGAACTCGGCAATCTCTGCAACCGCGCGCTCAATATGAGTCAGCGCTTCACCGCAGGAATTATCACCCACGGCGGACCCTTCACGGATGCCGATCTCGCCCTTCAAGCTTCGCTCGCTGAATCCACCGATGCCTACCGCGCCGCGATGGATGAGTTCGATATTTCCAAAGGCCTTGAGGCGCTTGGCCGCCACGTCGTGCATTGCAATCAATACGCCGAGCGCATGAAGCCGTGGGAGCTCAACAAGGATCCGGAAAACAAAGCGCGTCTGGCGACCGTGCTCCAACACCTCGCCGAAAGCGTGGCCCACTGCGCCGTGATGCTTTCGCCCGTCCTGCCAGATGCCGCCGGGAAACTTGCCGCTCAGCTCAATCTCAGCTCGCTCACGGAAATCGGGCTGTCGGATTTGCGTTGGGGTCTCATCCCCGAGGAACACGCGATTGGCAAACCGCTGCCGGTGTTTCCACGAATCCTGACTGCGGAGGCCACCGCAAACTCATGATTGCTCACCATTTCCTCCGCGCAATCGTCGCGGCGTGTTCCGTCTGTGTGGCCTTCGCCGAGGAGCTGCCGGAGATCGAACAGGCGATTCCAGAGCCGGTGAAATCGCTCGGAACGCCTGCGATGATCGACTTTCCCGGCGGCATCCGGATGGCGGTGAGCGCGGCGACCGATGGCGCTCAGGCACACGTCTTGCAAGGGCTCAACCACTTGCACGCAGGCTGGGAATTCGAAGCCAGCCGTCACTTTGCCGCCGCCATGCGGGAAGATTCCGAGTGCTTGCTCGCCCATTGGGGCATGTTGATGACCTTGCTCGATCCCACGCCGGAAACGCTGCCCGCGCGCAACGCCACCACCGAGCGCATGCTGGAGCTGATCAATCAGGGAAAAGGCAGCGAACTGGAGCGCGGTTATGCCTACGGGTTGGTGAAATTCATCGAAGAAGGTTCTGCCGGTGCGGCTGCGGCCTTTCGCAAAGTGGCCGCCCGATTTCCGAATGATCTGCAAGCCGCGGTGCTGGCCGCGCTTTTCAGCCGTGGCGGCTATGACGCGGCGGGCGATGCCACTCCAGACCAAGAACGCGCGGAAAAAGCATTGCTGGCGCTGATCGAAAAACACCCGGACAGCCCGATCCCGCTGAACGCCCTGTTGTTCATCCGCGCTGAGGGACCGGACCCGTCCGCTTCTTTGGAAAATGCCACCAAGCTTTCTCTGATGGTGCCGAATTATCCGCCATTTGCGCATCTGGCAGGCCACTACACATGGCGCAGCGGGAATCACTCGCAAGCCGTGGCGTGGTTCACGAACGCCGCCGCTCTCTACCAGCAATGGATGAACGAGCAGTCCGTCACCACGGCGGATTGCCCAGAATGGTTCAAGGCCGAGTGTTACCGCATCGTCGCATTGTTTTCCTTGGGCGAGGATCAAGCCGCGCATGACGCCGCCATCAAACTCGCGGCCACACCACTTTTCGCCGAGCGGCCCGCGTCGGCTGGCAATCGTTTCCTGATGTGGGAGGTCAAGACGCTGCCAGCTCGCATCATGCTGGCTCAGGGCGATGGAAAAAATGCCGCCGAGGCCGCGCTTTCGCTGCCCGCACCGGAAAGCTTGAAACCTTATCACGACGATTCGCTCGCTTACTGGTGGATCGATGGCCTGCGTTTCAATCTCGAAACTCGGCGCTTGATCGACCTCGGTGAGCTCGACGAAGCGCGAAACGTCGTCAACGCGCTGAACCAACACGGCGAAATGATGGCTGGCATGCAGAAGAATGCCGCTGCCGGTGGCGAGCGCTCGGCGTGGCTGCGTTCGTTCCGCTCGCTCGAAGCGCTGGCCAGCGAAACTCGCGGATTGTTGACCATCGCTGGTCCGCCCAAGCAGAAAAGCACGGCTTACAACTGGTTCAGCGCGGCCACGGACAATCAAATTCCCGCCTCGTTGTTGATGCCGCCCGTCTTTCTCGCGCCGATGGCCACGCGCTTGGGAGAATACCACCTCGCCAACAAGCAGGCTCCCGAGGCGATCGAGGCCTTCAAGCGCGGACTGGCACTTTTCACCCATGACCGGGCGTCGCTGGAAGGCTTGAAACGCGCTTACGAAGCGACCGGGCAGACTGAAGAAGCGGCGGAAATTTCCGGGAAAATCGAGGCCTTGGCGGCCCAACGAGCGGCCCAACGATGAGCTTGTGGCAGGAATCCCGGCTCACACTGAAGTTGGCCGTGCCGCTGATGATCGGGCAACTCAGCCAGATGCTGCTCGGCGTGGCCGATACGATCATGGTCGGCCAGCTCGGCGTCACCGAATTGGCCGCGCTGACGTTTGCGAACTCGTTGTTTTACCTGCCATTTGTGTTCGGCCTCGGCGTGCTGACCTCGGTCTCGGTGTTCACATCCAATCGCCGCGGCGCGGAAGATTCGGCCGGAGCACGCGGCAGTTGCCGACACGGAATGATGCTCGGAACCGCGCTCGGGTTGCTGCTTTTTGGCATCGCGTGGCTCGTTTCCACCCGACTCGGAGATTTTGGCCAGCCACCGGATGTCAGCGAACAAACCACTGTTTATTTCCGCATTTTGATGGCCTCGCTGGTACCGGCTCTGGCCTCGACGGCACTGAAAAATCATGCCGATGCCTTGAATCGACCTTGGCCGCCATTTTGGATTTTTCTCGGTGGAGTGGTGCTCAATGTCGGGCTGAACTGGGTGATGATCTTCGGCAAACTCGGCTGTCCGGCGCTCGGTTTCGAGGGTGCGGCGTGGGCCACGCTGATCTCACGATTTGTGATCCTCATCGCGATGATGGTCTGGCTGAAAAAAGCGCACGACCTGCAAGATTGGGTGCCGCGCCGCTGGTTGCGCAGGCCGAATTTTCCTGAAATCCGCAATCTGCTGAAAATCGGCTTACCCGCCAGTGCGCAGATGGTTTTTGAAGTGGCCGCCTTTTCATTCGCCGGGCTGATCATGGGCCGCTTCGGGCCGAGTTCGATGGCCGCGCACCAGATCGCGATCACGCTCGCGGGCACGGCTTTCATGATTCCGCTCGGCCTCTCGATGGCGCTCACCGTGCGCATCGGCGAGTCCAATGGCTCGGGTGAAATGCAGCGGCTGCGGCCCATCGCCATCTCTGGCTGGTTGTTGGTGACTTGTTTCGGTCTGCTGGGCGCTTCGTGCTTTTTGTTTTTTGGCAAATACATGGCCGCGGCCTTCACCCAGGATGCGCAAGTGATCCAAATCGCCGCTTCGTTGCTGGTGATTGTCGGCGTGTTTCAAATCGTCGATGGCCTGCAAGTCGCATCTTCCTCGATGTTGCGCGGTCTGCACGATGCGCGAGTGCCAGCGATCATGGGCTTCATTTCCTACTGGTTACTCGGCCTGCCAATCGCCGCGTTTCTCGCATTCAAGCTCGGCCTCGAAGCTCGCGGTGTCTGGTGGGGGCTCGCCGCCGGATTGTTCTTCGCCTGCGTGACGCTCGGCCCTCGTTTCTGGAACCGCAGCGGTCATTTGGCGGAAGGTCGATCCGCGACCACCAAGCGCCATTGATCGTCGCGCCGCAGTAGAAACCTCCGCTTTGTCGCTCGTTTGGCATCGCCGTATTCCACCACCACATCCACCTCGTCGCCACGGCGGCCGAGCTGCACGATCCGAAACACCGGCTCGCGGCGCATCCGTAGGAAACAATGCAGCGGCAGATCCGGGTGCGCGGCGTTCCAGAGCTTCTGCGCGGGCGGAAAATCCGGCACCTCAGACAAGGCGATCAGCACTTCTCGCACCAGGCGCTTGCCGTGCCGCCACGTCAACCGACCCATCATTTGCCGCGCCATCATCGCCTCCAGCCACGCCGCTGCCGGATTTTGGTAATCCTCCTCGATTTCCCCGATCAGCTCGCGCGCATGCACCGCCATCATCGCCTGCAATTCCTCGCGCTCAATTTCTCCGCGCTCGAACATCGCGAACAACTGCTTCGGTGAAGGAATCATGGAAATTCCCTAACCGCGAAACCCGCTGCGCGCCACCTCGGAAATTCAGGGTTTCTACACTAAGGAGTTGCCGCCGGACGAGTGAAGAGATTGACCGCTGATGACACGGATAATGACGGATTGGAGGGGGTTGAATCGATACCTTTATCTCATTTTTAAGCCTCGGATCGTCAGGTGAATCAAGCCAACCACCATTGGAGGTCATTATCCGTGAAAATCCGCGTCATCTGCGGTCAGGAATCTTTTGGTTCTCCTACTGTAGGAACCCTGCACGGAAATTCCCGCGCAAGGGATTGCCACGCCCAAGGATATTCCTACCATCCCGACCGCATGCACTCGCTCGAAACCTCCCTCGCCGCCGCCGTTTCCTCCGGCAAACTGCTCGCCGCCTCCCAATCCAACATCCTCGCACTGCTGGCCGGCAGCTCCAGCCCACTGGCAGAAAATGCCGTGACCGAGTTGGTCGAAGCTGGCGCGTGGGATGAACTGAACGACCGCTTTTTCAAAACCCTCGCCTTTGGCACGGGCGGCCTGCGCGGACGCACCATCGGCCGCATCGTCACCCAGACCGAACAAGGAAACGGCGGCCCCAACGAGCGCCCCGAGCATCCATGCGTGGGCACCGCGAGCATGAACTTCTACAACGTCGGTCGCGCAGTGCGTGGCCTGATCGCTTACACACAAACATTCGCCGGTGCGGCGCGGCGTCCGAAATTGGTCTTCGCGCACGATAGCCGCCATTTCTCGCGCGATTTCGCGGAGTTCTGCGCCAAGGTCAGCGCGGATCATGGCTGCGATGCCTTCCTGTTCGATGGTCCGCGCTCCACTCCCGAGCTTTCTTTTGCCGTCCGCGAGCTGCGTGCGGACGCGGGCGTGGTGCTCACCGCCAGCCACAACCCACCGCACGACAACGGATTCAAAGCGTATTTCAACGACGGCGCACAAATCGTGGAACCGCACGCCACCGGCATCATCACCCAGGTAAACGCGATTTCCAGTGAACGCTACGAGCCGGTTCCCGAGGATCAGCGCGGCACCATCACTAGCTTGGGAGCGGAAATGGACGCGATTTACAGCGAGCGCCTCAAGTCGCTGCTGCTCCAGCCATCGCTTCTCGACGGTGTTTCGACCAAGGTCGTCTTCACCAATCTCCACGGCACTGGCGGCCACATCAACGTGTCGATGCTGCGCTCGTTCGGCTTCGAAGTGCTCACCGTGCCCGAACAAGATGTGCAAGACGGTCGTTTCCCAACCGTGGAATCCCCCAACCCGGAAAATGCGCCCGCTCTCAAAATGGCCATTGACCTCGCGAACGCGGAACACGCGGAAATCGTCATCGGCACCGACCCAGACGCCGACCGCATGGGCGTGGCAGTCCGCGATGTGGACGGCGGCATGACGCTGCTCACCGGCAACCAAATCGGCTCGTTGATGGCGTGGTATCGCCTCAAAACTTGCTTCGAGCTCGGCTGGCTGACCCACGCGAACCGCAGCCGCGCGGTGCTGGTCAAAACGTATGTCACCACCGAGCTGCAAAAATCCATCGCCGATGGATTTGGCGTCGGAATCGTCGATACGCTCACGGGTTTCAAATACATCGCCGGGAAACTCAGCAAATACGAGGACGCCATCCCCGCCGACAAAAAGGGTGACTACCGCTCGCTCAGCGAGGAACAAACGCGTCTTTTGCGTCTGGAATACTCGCGCTTCTTCGTATTTGGCGGTGAGGAAAGCTACGGCTATCTCGGCTCAGACTCGGTGCGCGACAAGGACGCGAACGGCGCAACGCTGATGTTCGCGGAAGTCGCCGCTTACGCAAAATCTCTCGGAAAAACCGTCCCGGAGCTGCTCGATGAGATTTACGCAGAGTTCGGCTACCATCTGGAAATCGGCAAATCTTTGGTGATGGAAGGCGCTGATGGCGCTGCAAAAATCCAAGCGCTGGCCAATTCTTATGCCGATCACCCGCCGACCGTTGTGGACGGCTCGGAGGTCGTTCGGGTCCGCGATTTCGCCCGGCAAGAGCTTTTCGATCAAGAAGGCGATCCCTTGCCGAAGGAGAAAATGCTCTTCGTCGATCTGGCTGATGGTCGGGCTTTTGCCGTGCGCCCATCGGGCACGGAGCCGAAGATCAAGTATTACCTTTTCGGCAAAGCCGCTGCCGGTGGCGACCTCCAAGCCACCAAACTTCTGGTCCGAGACGGCTTACAAAGCCTGTGGAAATGGATCGAAGCCGACGCCGCGCAACGCTGATTCTGGGCTAAGGGCGTCACCAACCGATGAAGCACGCCTACAGCGTGCGATAATTTTTTTGGGGGCACGGAACACAGGGTCGCCGCTGCGCGCCGGCCCTGCGCTACGGTGGGCATTCGCCATCGGCGAATCACCGTTGGCCAACGGCCAACATTCACCGTAGCCCATGGAACGGGCGCATCGCGGACGTTCCATGGGACCACACCACACGATACATGATCGCACGCTGTAGGCGTGCTTCAATCGGGTGCCACGTCACCTCAAGCGAGCAAACGATCAATCACTTCCTTCGCGCTGTAGTTGTCCTTGCCGTTGAGCAGGGACTCCATGACCGCCGCGACGTCGTCGCCGATGGTGATGAGCTGAGGTTCTTCGTAGCCTTCGCGCATTTGGCCGATCCCGGCGGAGGCGCAAAGCGCGTTGCACAGGCACTTGCGGCCGACGGTTTGTGCAGGATCACCGCCTTTTGCGATGTAGTGTTCCTCGGGCTCGGAGGCGCAACGAAAGCCGACACTGCCATCCGATTTTTGGTAGGTCTCACGCAACACGCCCAGATCGCAAACTCGGCAGCGGTCTTTATACACACCTTCGTTCGAGATGGTGCTGTCCACTTGGGCGACCTTGAACGGGAAACCCGTCGGCGAGGCCAGAGCATCGGTGTGGATTTTCAAATCGCCGCGTTTCACCGAAGCAATCACTGAGGCCTTGATGTTCGGCGCGAAACCGGACTCCTCACAGAAAGCAAATGCGCTGCCGACTTGGATGCCGTGCGCACCGAGCGATTGCGCCTCGCGCAGCTTTCCAATCCGGCCGTAGCCGCCTGCGAGCCAAAACGGCAGGCCGATTTCGACAAATTTCGAGGGAATAATAACGTCCCGCTCGCCATAAATCGGTTCGCCTGCGGGCGTGAGTTTCATCGGTCCGCGCGGTGGCGCATTGTGGCCGCCAGCAGTGGGAGCCTCGACCACGAAGCCATCGACGCGCCCGGATGCCTTGCGACGCAGGTTTTCCGCCAGCACGGGCGAAGAAACGATGGCCAAGAAAATAGGCCGCTTGAGTGGTGGCACAGGGCCGAATTCTGAGGGATTCACGCGGATGAATACCGGCTCGGTGCCGCCGGTGACATCCAGTTTCATTTCTGCGGCCAAGCCTGCGCCGAGGTCATCGAGAATTTTCGGGATTTGGCGCGGAATGCCAGCGCCCATCAGCACCACATCCACTCCGGCGAGCACCGCACCGTAAAGCGCGAGCAGCGTGGGGGTCTGGATTTTTTCCAGCAAATTGAGTCCCACCACGCCCGAGTGACCTTCTTTCGCGAGGTAAATGGCGGCAAAACTGGAGGCCACTCCCAGCTCACGCGTCGAGCGACCGGGAAGGTGTGAAATCATCGAACCCAGTTTGTACGGAGCTTCCGGTGCTTTCCCGCCTTCGATGAAATATTTATCGAGAATGCGCTGCGCGATTTCAGGGTAGGGAAACGCTGCAAGCGCTCTGCGCAAATGCCCGCCCTCGTCGCCAAGCTGGAGCTTCCGAGTGAGCAGCAGATCCAAAGCGGTGCCAGAAACCACGCCGAGCTGGCCTTGTTGAGAGACGGCACGCGCAAGACGCCAGCCGGAAACACCCACCCCCATGCCGCCTTGAATGATCGACGGCAATGATGCCGCGCCGGTTACAGGAGAAATTGAAGAAGCGTCAGACATCCGAAGAACTATGTTCCGGGGTTTCAACATCGCCAACACCATAATTGCCACTGCGCAGTAAATCATCCGATACGCCAGTACGCGGCGCGAGCCATGCGAGGAACTCGTGGTTGCCGTCGGTGCCAGTGATCGGTGATGCGATCAAGCCCAGCCATTGGTTCCCGAGCCCCTCCGTCACGAAGCAGCGGATTTTTTCCACCGCTCGCTCGTGCAGCGCCGGATCGCGAACAATTCCGCCTTTTGAAATGTCGTCACGCTCCAGCTCGAACTGCGGCTTGATGAGGCAAACGATGCTGCCTCGCTCCTCCAGCAGCGGAAACACCGCTGGCAGCACCTTGGTCAGTGAGATGAACGAGAGGTCCATCACCGCCAAGCGGACTTGCTCGCCGATGTCCTCTGGCGTCATGTGGCGGGCGTTGAATTGTTCTTTGACGATCACTCGCGGATCATTGCGCAACTTCCAAACAAGCTGGTTGGTCCCGACATCCACCGCATGCACGCGTGCCGCGCCGCGCTGCAAAAGACAGTCGGTGAAGCCGCCCGTCGAGGCGCCCACATCGATGCAGGTCCAGCCGCTGGGATCGATGCAGAACGCGTCCAGCGCCGCCTCCAGCTTGAGGCCGCCACGCCCGACGAAGCGCGGTTTTTCCTTCACTTCCAGCGCGGCATCCACCGCCAGCTTGGCGCTCGGCTTGTCGATTACGCGGTCGCCGCTGCGCACCTCGCCTGCGAGGATCAGGCGCTTAGCCTGCTCGCGGGAATCGCACAGACTGCGTGCCACCAGCAAGGCGTCGGCGCGTTCGGTCTTCATGCAGGCATTTTCTCAACAATCCACGCCGACCCGCAAGCGGCAAGAAGGCGATCATCGGCACAATCCGCGGTGGCGGATGCGCTGGAGTTGCGCTAGGCACAGCCATTGTGAACGCGGCGCTTGAAACGATGATGCTGGCTCTTGCAGCCGAAAATGCCGGTGAGTCGATGCCTCGCAAGGGAGCGATTTTACCGGAAAAGACCTTGTTCCTCGGCGCCCAGCCGCATGCGATGATGAGCGCTTGGCCGCAAGTCACTGGCTGGCAACCGCTGAAACCTCTCGCAAATGCCTGGGACCACGCCGGTTTCGCCCGTGTGGACGAGCTGCCGCCGGAGAAATGGCCACGTGTGCTCGTGCTTCCCGGAAAGTCGCGCGATGAAACGCTGGCGTGGTTCTCGCTGGCGCGAGATCACTTGTTGCCGGGCGGGCGACTCATCGCCGCGATGCCAAATACCGCCGGCGCGGGCCGCTTCGAGAAGGAACTGGCCAAAGCCACTGGGAACATCACTTCGTTCCAGAAAAACAAGTGCCGCGCCTTCCAAGCCACCGAGGATGGATCATGGAACGAAGCCATTTTTGCCGAATGGCGCGAGCTTGGAAAACCCCGCGCAATTTCCGAAGGCGGCTTCATCACCCAAGCGGGGATTTTCAGCAGCGGTCACATCGATCCCGGTTCGCAATTTCTCGCCGACCACTTGCCCGCCAGCCTCTACGGCCACGTCGCTGACCTCGGTGCGGGCTGGGGTTTTCTAACCGATGCGGCGTTGAGACGTTGTCGGAAAATCGCGCATGTCTCGTTATTCGAGGCGGATTCCCGTGCGCTGGAATGCGCTCGCACCCATCTCGTCGGCTGGCTCGGCAGCTCGGAAAACCCCGCGCCGGAGCTCACATTCCACTGGCACGACGTCGCCGCTGGCATTCCGGGCACTTACGACTCCATCTTGATGAATCCGCCGTTTCACACCGGACAAGCGACCGATCTGGAATTGGGCCGTGCCTTTTTAACGACCGCCGCAAACGCACTGAAAAAAGGCGGGAAACTATTTCTCGTCGCGAACCGCCAACTGCCTTACGAAGCGCTGCTCGACACGCTCCGCCTCACATGGCGCAAAACGGCCGAAAGCTCGACCTACAAGCTGCTGTTTGCCGACAAACGCTGAGTCCGAGCGCTCTATCTGAATTCAAAAATGAGAACCACGAACTACCACCCAAGCTCTTCATTTTCCGTGTCTTCGGTGCATTCCGTGGTTAGCCATTTTTCATCTTAGGAAATGAAACTCGTCAGACTACTCGCCAATCTCGGCTACGGCTCGCGCAAGGAAGTGGAGCGCTTGATCCGCTCCGGCGCGGTCACCGACGCCGATGGAAATCCGCTCGGTTCCAACGAATCCGCGCCAGCCGAGGAGATTCGTTTCCGTGGCGAAGCGCTCGATCCGCTGTTTCCGCTGACCATCGTGCTGAACAAACCGGACGGCTACACGTGCAGCGCAGAGGATCCCGGCGCGACCATTTACGACCTTCTTCCCGAGCGATTCGCCCATCGCAATCCCGGCCTCAATCCCATCGGCCGCCTCGATAAAGATACGACCGGTCTGTTGCTCATGACCGATGACGGCAAGCTGCTTCACCGCGTGATCCACCCAAAATCCAAGTGCCATAAAGTCTATCACGCCACGCTGGATCGCCCGCTTGAAGGCCATGAAGCCGCGTTGTTTGGCTCTGGGGAACTGCTGCTGAATGCGGAGAGCAAGCCGCTTCTGCCCGCAGGGTTCACTGCTCTTGGCGAAAATGAGGCGCTCGTCACCTTGCACGAGGGACGCTATCATCAAGTGCGGCGGATGTTTGCGGCTGCCGGAAACCACGTCACCGATCTGAAACGCATCT
>JBGSLX010000007.1:0-23497 GCA_041740475.1 Akkermansiaceae bacterium
ACAAAGGCTCCAGCATGTTGTCGCAGCCATTGCATTTCCGCCGCGAGGCTGGCGAGTGGCTCACGGAGTTTGCCTTGCGTTCCGATACCCAGCAGGCCGTCGAGAAGGAGAAGTGGGCTTTTCAAATCCTGCCATGGAGGCAAGGTGGTCATCACAGTGGGGTGCAGCTCGGTCCATTTTTCTTGGGTGAGTGCGGCGCATTCTGCGTGTAGATAAGCCGGTCTGATCGCGATTTTCCAATGGTAGTGATCTTTCAGGATGCGCAACGCGACCAAGGCATCGCCTGCGTTGTGGCCTTTACCCAAATAGCCGATGGCCGTGCCAGGATTCGGGTAAAAACGAGCCATCGCATGTCCGAGACGTGTGCCTGCGAAGACCAACAACTGTTCTTCGCTCCATCCTGCGGCGATGGCTGCAGTCTCAGATTCGCGCATTTCCGAGCAAGTGACGGCAGACATGCCGTCAGGCTAATCGAGCAAGCGAGCGATTGCAGTTTGAAAAAACGAACCAAGCCACCGCAGATCAATTGGAGCGGCGGTAACGCAGAATGCCATCGGCGATCGCACGCGCAATGGCCTCGCGGTAGTTGCCGGTTTTCATGCGCTCGCGATCGGCGACATTGCTGACGAATCCACCCTCAACGAGAATTGCAGGGATTTTCGAATTCCTAATGACGTAATAACGGGCGAATTTGGCATTCCGATCTGCGGTGCGTGTGCGCTTCACCATGCTGTCTTGCACGTAGTGAGCTAAGCGCTGGCCTTCGCGGCTGTAATAAAAGGTTTCGAGCCCTTTGACGTCTTGTTTCCAAGTGTAGTTGAAATGAAGACTGACGAAGATGGCGTTTTTGTAGCGGTTGCCGATAGCGACTCGATTGGGCAACGAAATAAACGAATCACTCCGCCGGGTCAGCACGGTCTGGAAGCCCATGCGCTTAAGGTTGCTTTCCAAGCGAACGGCGGTGTCTAGCGCGAGATGCTTTTCATAAACTTTGCCCCATTGACCACCGCAGTCATGTCCGCCATGCCCGGCATCAATGACTACTGTCCGAAAATTTGCCGCCATCGCACTGGAACCCAGTGCACAGGCAATGACTAAGATCAGTGCGCGAAATTTTGTTGTCATAAAAATTAAGGAAAAGGAAACTGTTAAGAGACATTAATATTTTTAAAATTTTGTAAAGGGAATTTTCCCCTTCGTAATTTTTTATTCCTCCTTAAGCAGTGGTTGAAAATGAAGGAGTTAGTTTGTGATGTTGGGTCGATCAGAAGCTTTGCGATTTTTCGCACGTTGTTCAGCGGCAGCTTTCGGGTCGTAAGGAATGCTATTTGCGACGCTGACTGAGCCATCACCGAATGTGAGCAATTGTGGGTCGCCTTGGGAGGCTCGCTGGTGAATTTTTCGATCTACGAGCCGACCGTCGGTGTCGATCGTGCAGTGGACCCACATGGTCGGGGTGGCTAGGAACATGACGTGCATGCGTTGGTTTCGGTCCACGGTGCAAAGGGGTTTGCGTAAAAGTAGGACGTCTCCGAGCAGGAATGTGCGAACGTACTGGCCCGTTTTGCCATCAAGGATCTGTGCATAGATTTGTGATTTGGAGTCACCGGTGAAGTTGAGCAAGCGGAACTCCCGGGTTTGATTCGCTTTGCCTGTGATGCCGACTTTCTGTGACCAATATAAGCTGCCCGTCGTCTGGCTGAAGAAGGCACGGTTGGTGGTGATGCCCGATTCGGAGTTGCCCGGTTGGCGGATGACTGCGGAAACCGTATAATTTCCGGGTTGGCTGAGTTGAAAGTGCTGCGAAAGGTCCAGCTCACGGGCGAGTGTTTGCCCGGCCTGTATTTTCATCGGGCCGAAAAATACGCCGTCCTTCGTGTTCACTGCGTTGCCGTTGTTGCTTTTGAGCATAAAATCCAACCACTGAAAACGTCCGTCGCTTTGGAAAGTGAGTTCGCGACCTGAGTGGTTGGTGATCGTGACCACCGCGATGACGGGTTCGCCAGCGAGGTGAAGTTTTTTCGGAAATTTCAGAGAAGCCGCAATCTGGGCGTGAGCGATGCCGACACTTAAAAACAAGACGGTGAGTGAAAAAAGGATCCGGCTGCGCATGACCCCGTAGAGCTAGCGCAAGGCGAAGCAGGCGTCAACTTAACCTCTCCACATGCATCATCGATGTGAGTGTTGGCTGAACTTGGCATTTCCCAGATTCCCACTTTTCAAGGAGGTCGAACTCTCATAGTGGCAAAGGCGATGGATGGTGAATCTCAACAGCGGAACAGTCCGCGCTCTGTCTTCGCCGTGCTGTGGCTGGTTTTTTTTCTGCAAGGAATGATGCTGGGGTTTTGGCTGCCGGCATTGACGAATATTCTGGTTGCGCGTGATTTGCGCGATTGGGTGCCCACGGTATTCATGGTGATTCCCATTTGTTCGTTGATCTCTCCAGTGATTGGCGGGGCTTTGGCGGACCAGCGGGTTCCTGCCAATCGGCTTTACGCGTGGTCTTCTATCATTGGCGCTGTGGCTTTGGCTGCGGCGTTTTTCGTTTTGGATCGGGGATGGCATCCGGGGCTTTTCGTGGCGCTTCTGACGTGTTGGGCAATGCTTTTCGCGCCGTCTTTTGGGCTGTTGACGACGATTTCTCTGACGCATTTATCGAGTGGTGAGCGCTTGTTTCCACTCGTCCGCGTGGGAGCGACCATCGGCTGGATCTGCGCCGGACTATTAACGAGTTTTGCATTGAGAGCGGATGTCAGCCCGCTGGCGGGATATGCCGGAGCGATGGTCAGCTTGATGATGGGGCTTGTGGCTCTGGGTATGCCGAACACGCCACCGCTTGGGAAAAAAGGCATTGGTTTGCGCCAGCGGTTAGGTCTCGATGCTTTCGTATTGCTCAAAGAACGTGATCACGCAGTGTTCTTTGGGGTGACAGCGCTGTTCTCGATTCCGTTAGCGGCATTTTACATGTATGGCCCGGAGTTCCTGAAAATATTGGGCGATGATCATCCGACTGGGACGATGACAGTGGCGCAGGGGCTTGAGGTGATTAGCTTAATTTTCCTCGGCTCGGTGATCACACGTTTCAGGGTGAAAACGGTGCTATCGTTGGCGCTCGGATTTTCCGTGTTGCGTTTTGCGATGAGCGCTGTGGCTGGCGTGAATGGACAAATGGGGTGGCATGTTGGTGGCATCGCGCTGCATGGCTTGTGTTATGCGTTTTATTTCATCACCGCGCAGGTCTATCTGGATCGGCGGGTGGATCCGGCGATGAAAGGGCGCACTCAAGGACTGCTCTCGATGGTTTCGAGCGGTGTGGGGCCGCTGATTGGCGTACTATTTTGTGGCTGGCTCCGCCAGACTTGTGTGACGGCGGACGGTAAGGGATGGGAGTGGTTCTGGGGAGTTCTCGCCGCGATCATCGCGTGTTGTTTGGTGATTTTCCTGATGTTTTACCGCAGTTTGGGGAAGCCACAGCAACACAGTTCATGCGAGTTCACATGCGAGGCGGATTGCAGAAATCATGGATGATGGGTCCGCAAGTCCCTTACCAGCAATCGCGTATGCCGTGCCGTGATCCGGGCTGGTGCGTGGTTTGGGCAGTCCGAGCGTCACATTCACCGCATTATCAAAATCGAGGAGCTTGAGCGGAATCAGTCCTTGGTCGTGATACATTGCTAACACGGCGTCGAAATCGCCTCGGGCCGCATCACGGAAAACAGCATCCGGAACGGCTGGGCCGCTAAACACCGCCATGCCACTGGAGTTGAGTCGCCCGATGGCAGGCGATATGACCCGGCTTTCCTCATCACCGAAGGCTCCATTTTCTCCTGCGTGCGGGTTGAGTCCGGCCACGGCAATGCGCGGACAGGAAATGCCACGTCGAATGAGAAATCCCTCAGTGAGCATGCCGATGCGAACGATTTTCTCAACAGTGAGGATCGATGGGACAAGTGCGAGAGGTTCATGGATGGTCGCCAGCCCCACGCTTAAGTGCTTTCCAGTTAACAACATGCCAAAGTCATCAATGCCGAATGCGTGGGCAAAATATTCGGTCTGGCCGGGAAACGGAAATCCGAGTGACTGAAGACCTTCTTTGGATACGGGGCCAGTCACTACGGCATCTGCATCGCCGTTTTTGAGGGCCATCACGGCAAGGTCCAATGCAGTGAGAGCGGCAGCCGCAGAGCGTGCGTCGGGTTTCCCGAGAATGCCTGCGGAGCGGTCGCCGATCACTTCGATGTGGGTGCCGGCCGGTAAAATTCCCGAAGCAAGTGCGCGGTCCACAACCTCTGGGCCGATTCCAGCGGGGTCTCCCAAAGTGACAATGACTCGTACCATGAGTGGAGTGTCACGCGATAATGGAGTGCTGCCAAGTCGAGAAATAAGTTCCAAATATGTCCTTGGCGGTTCGACTTATGGCGGGTAGGAAAGCCGCAATCTGTGAAATCAAATGACATCCAACGGTCTGTAAAGATCCAGCGCTTCAATCGGTCGCCCGGAGATGCCCCAAGTATGGGGAAGGTGGCTCGGCTGCCGGGTGCAGCTCTGCCGCTAGAGCTCATGCCGCGCAGAAAGCGGCGGTCGAGGAGGACAAGTGGTCACCAAACGAAGAAAACTACCGGTCATAATCGGACCGTGTTGATCGCATGGTCGGCGGTTATGTTCGCGGGGGCTCTGGTGGTGTTATTTCTGTTTGGATGGTTTTGGTTGAAACCAAACATGGATAAAAACTTCGCCACGCCAGAGCAACTTGCGCACCACTCTCTGAAGCAAATTGTTTCAGCCTTCAAATCCCCTCCCGAAGGAGTGGCTTTGAAATTAGTCGAGAAAGCACTGGCTGTGCGCGAAGCATCCGAAGTCGAATCCTACTTCCGGGTCGGTTCCGCTCAGCCTGATGAAGTGATCGATTTTCTCAAAAATATGGAGTCTGTGGATGGAGTCGTTACTGACTTCCGCTGGCTCAGCAGCATGGATGCAAATGGGATGCTGATCGATGGTGTATTGGTGAACATGACTAAGGACGGAGATCAGCACAACCGCCTCGCTCTCATGACTCCGAATGAAGATGGTGTCTGGCAGATTGATTTTGAGGCTTTTGCGCGGATAGTGAAGCCTTCGTGGGACGAGGTGCTATCTGAAAACAGCATCGAGAGCAGTGTGGTGCGCGTTTTGTTGGCTAAAGATAGCTACTACAACGGGCCGTTCATGGATGACAAGATTTGGGAATGTTACGGAATGATTTCACCAGACCAAGAAGAGATCCTATTGGGTTATTGTCGTAAGGATTCGCCGCAATCAATGGCGATGGAGCGATTATTTACCGAGGATCAAGCGGGTGCCCAGCAGAAGGTGGTCCGGGCGACGCTAGAACTTGCGCGTCAAGAGGGAGCAGAAAAAAGGCAGTTTGAGATCAAGCGAGTTTTGGCAGAGGATTGGGTTTTGTCTGATAAGCACTTCGATGCTGCGTTTGAATGAGGGTGAAATTTCTACGTGCTTGCAGAAGCAACGGCCACGTTCATACATCCGGGCATGCCGCATGCTATTTGGAAGTTGTTTAGGATCGCGCCATTTTGCGCCTTGTTGTGCCAATGCGCGACTTCCAGTCTAGTTGTTGGCAACTTAGGTGGGCCGAGTCCCGAGGAGCGCGATTTGAGCATCGCCACCGAAGCCACCGGAAATTTTTACTACGGCAGGCGCTACTATGTGGAGAAGACTCGGTTTTGGGGGTATCTGCGCGAACCTAGACAGCCATGGAGCCGCGCGAAACTGGTCATGATGCAAGAAGACAAAAAGCGAGTGCCTGACCGCTTGCCCGAAAACGGACCTTCTGGGCACAAGTATGGATACGACAACAATTTTCAGTATCAGATACGCGGAGAATACACGGGCCGCGATGTTTACGACCCAAATAGCAACCAGTTCTTACCCGAGTTTATGCTCACGGGTTATGAGCTATTGGATCGGAATCCCGGTTGGTTATTTCGTCCAGACGACCGCTATGACCGTTTGCGGATCACGATGACGCCGCGCTGACTTCAAGTGTAGGAAGATTCCACACGTCCTGCCACATCGCGGTAGCCGTAGTCCACTTCGTAGATCTGCTTGAAGCAATCCAGTGCAGCTTCGCGGTTGCCCATCTCGCCATGGATGACGCCTTTTTCATAGAGCACCTCTTTTTTCGTGTTATCCATCGCGTGGAGGTCAGCCAAAGCGTCGGAGAGTTGCTTGATGGAAAGGTCAAACATTCCCTTAGCTTTGAAAGTGCGGCCTAGCAAAAGAAGCACTTTGGTGCGGATGTGAGGATTGCGTGTGGCTTGCTGGAGGTGAGGAATCGCGGCGCTGTGGTCGCCCGCATGATATAGGGCGGATCCCAGTTCGAAGCGAAGTTGGGGATCGGTGGGATTCTGGTCCACGCGGCGCTGCGCCTCGAGAACTTGCTCCGCAAGACGGTCGGCACGGCGTGCTTCGAGAGCTGATTTGAGTTCCGCATTCTCGGGATCAGCGGCGAGCCCAGCTTCAAGAGCTTTGAGGTCGCCATCAATAGCGCGGTCTTTCATGGTGGACGCTTTTGTGGCAAGAGCCACGTCACCCGCGCTGAGTGAGTGCGCCCACGTGTAGAAAGTCTCGGCGTTGTGCCAGTCTTCGAGCTGCTCGTAAATTGCGGCAAGATCTTTGACGGTGGCGAGATGGTTGGGATCGGCATTGTATTTTTCAATCACCTGATCCCTGCGTTGTTCGAGCTGGTCCCGGGTGAGACCGGTGCGAGATGCCTTTTCGAGTTCCTCGACTTGGCCCGCATCGCGCATCAAGCTGCGCATGTCTGCGTTTTCATCCCATTTCTGCTTCTGCATGGAAGCTCTGGCAGCAGCGTCTTTCGAGCCTTTGATCGCAACGCCATCGGTTGGATGGTGTTTGATAATGTCGTTGTAAACCTCGACAGCGAGCAGCGCTTGTTCGCGTTCGATGTAAAATTTAGCGAGTTTGTGCAGGATTTTCGCGTTTTCCGGAGTGCCCTTGCGAACGGTTTCTAGGGCGAATGCAGCGGATTCGAAAAGTTCCATTTTGTAGAGCACGTCGAATAACAAGTCATTCGCTTGGTCATTGAGGGGGTCTTTTTCCAGCTCTTTCTCGATGAGCGGGAGCGTTCCGGCAGCATCTTTTTTAGCCGCGCTTTGAAGCTTCATGACACCCATACCGCCGGTTTGGAGGCCGAAGATGCCACCCTTCTTTTTCGCACCGCTGGCGAGCTGGAGTTCACATTTTCTAAGCAGCTTACGGCCTTCTAGAAAGCCCGGATGGTCCTTGAGAACTGCCTGAAGAAGAGTGATGGCGTAGTCGAGATTGGAGGCCTGCACAGCGGTAAGGGCTTTCAGCCAAAACTGACGTTGATTGTTTGGCAGGTCGTTTTCGGTGATCTCGGGCATGACGGGCGATGGATTAGGTTATTGGTTGTTGCCGTTGGAAACAGCGGGCGTGTGAAAAAAACTGGAGCTTGTAGGGCGGCTTGGCAAGCACCCGTCGCATGGAAAAACGTGATGATTGCAAGCATCGGTTGATTTTTTGGGATTGATGGTGTGCTAGGGATGCATTACGGATGCGCAGCGGATTCAATCATTCATTCGCACGAAATATCCAAACCATCCCATATGCCTCCAAGTCCACAGAATAGCGGCCGCAAACCATCCGGTGGCGGCGGTCGTAGCCGAAACCGAAACCGATACGGCCCACCCAAAAAATCCACCAAAGACGACGAAGAGAAGGCAGTAGAAGTGGATGGGGAGATTTCCTCAGTTCTGGCAGGAACGATGTTTCGCGTGCGCTTGGAAAGCGGACATGAGGTTTTGGCCCATATTTCTGGGAAAATGCGCAAGCGCTTCATCCGCTTGGTAGTTGGAGATAAAGTGAAAATGGAAATGTCTCCTTACGACCTATCTAAGGCGAGGATCGTTTTCCGCATGAGCTAAGTCCGGCGCTCCTATGCAAATTGCGACTCAGGTTCATCGGTCATGGCCTGCATGATGCGGCGTTCGATGATAATTTCGCCAAGCAGGTCGCTCTGCCTAACAATAAACTGATTGAGTTTCATCAGCTCGAGCAGTGCGAGGAAAGTGACGATGACCTCGGCTTTGGTAGTCGCCGTTTCAAATAGCTGCTCAAAAAGCAACGATTCACCGTGGTTAATGCGCTGCATGAGCACTTCGATTTTGTCTGAGACGGTGAAGCGGTCATCGATGATGTCGCCGAAATCATGAGATGCTTCAAAACGTTTAAGGACGTTTTGAAATGCGCGAATGAGATCAAAGATCGAGACTTCGGCGAGCGATGGAGGTTCTTCTGCAGGAATTTCTGGAGCGTCTGGTTGATGTGCGAAGCGGCCTTCTTGCTCCAACTCTCGCAATGAGAGAAATCCGGCGGCGTCTTTGAATTTTTTGTATTCGATGAGCTGACGAATGAGCTCCCAGCGTGGATCATCTTCCTCGGCATCTTCCTCCGGTGGTTGCTCGGTGCGCGGCAGTAGAGTGCGACTTTTCAAATACATCAGATTTGCAGCCATCACGATGAACTCCGAGGCGAGGTCGATATTGAGTAGCTTGAAGGTGTTGATGTAATCCAAGTATTGGCGAGTGATGCGCTCGATGGCGATCGAATGGATGTCCAGCTCGTCTTTTTTGATCAAATAAAGCAAGAGGTCGAGTGGGCCTTCAAAAATATCGAGACGGACTTTGTAATCGTTGGATTCCATGGGCGCGTGGTAGGGGAAGGGTGTGTGTGGGGCGAGTGAATTTTGCCTAGCCTCTGGATGGAGTGCAGTCTTTACTCCGGCGCCGCGAGGCGATTTGCATCATGGAATCAGAGCAAACACAAAATTTCAACGAACGTCTGAGCCAGTGGGTAGCAAACCAAGGGTTCTGGTTTCAAATCCGTTATTCGATGTCAACGAGTGGCATGAAAGGCCGGGCGATGTTCCATATTCTGCGATTGGGTTTTCGCATTGCGGTATTTCTCCTGCTGGTGGCGATCGGGCTATGGGTTTATTTGTTGAAACGCCCAAGTTCCCAGAAGTTCAGTGCTCAATTTAAGGAGAAAATGCAGTCGGCTTTGTCTGCTAAAGAATTCGAAATGGTGGGTCTGCAACCGACTCATGGGCAACTTGAGTTAGGCCGACTAGCAGCACAGGGCGGGTCTGGCACCTTCTTCGAATCATTAGAAGCGAGGAACATCGTGTTTAAAATGGGCGTGTTGGATGGATTGGTAGGCACATGGAAGCCTGGCACGATAGCGATTTCCCGCCTTGAAATGGACATCCGCGCGGGAACGAATGATGCCGAAGATGCGACCAAGCTCGGCGAATCGATATTTAGAAAGTCGCAGAATGTGGAGGTTGATTCCTTCGAAGTGGCGGATGCGACTTTGCGCTGGGGATATTCAGAACGCACACGAGGAGCGATTGAGTCGAGTGAACTGAGAGTCCAGCGCACGGAATCAGGTTGGCGCCTTCAATTCAAGGGCGGCACATTTCATCAAAATTGGCTCAAGCGGCTCGATATTGTCGAATTGGTGGTGCTCGCAGATGCTGATGGGATCGTTTTTGAGACCGCTGAGCTGAAAAAGCAAAATGGCACGGTCGAATTTCCGGGGTTGAAAGTCACTGGCGGTGAGAGACCCGAAGTGAATGGCACGGTTAAGGTTCGTCACATGAGCTTAGGGGAAATTGTTCCTCCTGCGTTGCGACCGTTCATTGAGGGCTCTATCTCAGGTGATTTTAAAGTTAGCGGTTCAACGAACAGCTCGGACGGTCTTGCGTTTGAGGGACAAGTGGTGATGGGCGATCCAGATTCCGTCACGATACGGGAGCGCTTCCATTTGCTGGAGGCGCTTTCTGTGGTGGATTATTCGAGAAATTACCACAGGGTGGATTTTCGTGAGGGTTCATTCCAGATGCGCTCGCAGCGCGGTGGCTTGCAAGTTACAGAAATTGATTTGAAGGCAGATGACCTGATGACGTTGCAGGGTGAAGTAACAGTGCGCCTGCCCACTCAAGAAGAAATCGAAGCATCTATCACTGGGCAATCCGAAGCGGGCAGTTCTGCCATTTATGCGAACGATGACGAACTTAACGAAACATTGAATCTCCCTTCTAACAATTCGGATTTCACACTGAAAAGGGCAGCTCAGGAGGCACGCAGAATTCAGGAGGGAAGTCAGTCGATGGATTCACTGAGTCTGTTTGACCGACTCGGAATGGGTCTCGAGATGCGCCGCCTGCAAACTCAGGCTTCGGATCGCACATCGCGCATGCTGCGCTATGAAGGAGCACTTCGCATTTCACTCCTGCCGGATGCATTTGAGCGTGCACCACGGCTCTTAATCTCCAACCCGCCGGATCCCGTCACCGGGCGCATCATGATGGATGTGCCGCTCAGTGGCCACGTCTATGAATTGACCCTCAAGCAGGCAGAAGATCTGTACCAGCAGGGTAAGCGTTGATCTTCAAGCGGTGGTGGGTAGGCCCAAGCTGTGAAAAATCTCCCGTGTGGCGTGGCTTTTGTTGAGGGTGTAAAAATGAATACCATCTACACCTTCGTTGAGTAATCCCGCGCATTGTTCAGCGGCATAATGAATTCCGACCCGTTCAATGGCCTGTGCGTGGGTTTGGGCACGGTTCAGGGCCCGAATTAATTTTGCTGGATAGCGAGCGCCCGCAGCGAGTTCTGCCATGCGATTCATTCCTTGAAGTGATGTGACGGGCATAATTCCAGCGATGATCGGAATATGGATGCCTGCCAATTGGCAACGATCACGGAAATCCAAGAAATCATGATTGTCGAAAAACAACTGGGTGCAGATGTAATCCGCGCCTTCATCCACTTTGGCTTTTAAGTAATCGAGTTCGAGCACGCGATTTGGCGTGCTAGGGTGACCTTCCGGGAAGCCCGCCACTCCGATGCCGAATCCGCGAGGGTCAGGGTGTGCTCCGGATGCATTGAACTCCTTGATGAAGCGCACCAAATCGGCGGCGTGCCGAAATCCGCCTTGGCTCCAGTCGTAATCCGGCTGATCGCGAGGCGGATCGCCGCGAAGTGCGAGGATGTTTCCCACACCGGCGGCGGCGTAGCGCTCGAGGATCGTCGTCACTTCTGCATGACTGTGTCCCACGCAAGTGAGATGTGGAACGGGTGGAATGGTGGTCGTTTCCCTGATGCGCACGACCAGATCGTGAGTCATCTCGCGGGTGGTGCCACCGGCGCCGTAGGTGACTGAGACAAATGCGGGGGTAAGTGCTTCCAGCTCGCGAATCGTTTGGTAGAGGTCTTCCCACGCGGCACTGCCACGAGGAGGGAAAAATTCAAATGAGAGCGAAGGCTTGGAACCGCTTAAAATATCTTGGATATGCATGCCAGAGGTTTGTGGAGAAATGATTGAGTGTGATCCTGTGGTTGTAGCGAAACTTTCCATTTCTATCGGTGTTTCTATGCCATTGATGGTCATCTCAGGCCGCACGAAACAATCATACTTCCTCATGAAAACAATCCCGGTTTCATTGATTCTCGCAGGCATTTTGGCTCCATCCATCGCGATGGCAGACCCTCAGGGTCCAGAAGGGCGCAAAATGAAACAGGACGGAGACGACAAGCGAAGGCACCAGCGTCATTTTGCGAAAGCATGGAAAGCGGCGGACAAAAACAGTGATGGCTTCATCAGTCTCGACGAATTTTCAGCGATGCCGCGCGTCCAGAATCTACCAGAAGACAAGCACCAGCAGCTTTTTGAACGTTTGGACAAAGATGGGGATGGCAAGCTTGGGCCTGACGATTTACGCCGCTTAGGCCGCGATCAGGATGGACCGCCACCCGCCATGAAGCGCCTGTGGGAACTCGATGCCGACCGCAGTGGAGGGGTCAGTTTGGAGGAGTTTAAGGCTGGTGAGCTATTTCAAAAACTGACTCCTGAACGTCAGTTGGCGATTTTCCAGCGATTGGATACAGACGGCGATGGCGTCGTCACCCACAAAGATAAACCACAGCCCCACATTCGGCCTGACGGTTCTCCTGAACGCCAGAAGCGTGGTCCAAAGTCGGAGCAACCATCTCCGTCCATGCATCCCCGAGCCATGATTCGGCAACTGGATCAGGATGGTGATGGTGTCCTTACTTTTGAAGAGTTCCGCGCAGGAGCGGCCGTTCAGAGTCTTTCGGAGGATGAACAGGAAGATCGTTTTGAGGCACTAGACCGGGATAATGATCAAAAAATCACTCCTGCGGATTTTCCGTCACAAGACTCGCCGATGAAGCCAAAGCCGAATCCCGACCAGAAGATGAACGGCAACTGATCAGCAAGACGTTCTCGTTCAAAGAAATTACAACGAAACGGTCGAATTCCTCGAAAGAAGAAATCAGAGACCTTGCCCCACCGTTGAGTGGAACTCGGTGAGGAAACTACAGTTCTTCTTTCGCGAGTTTCGACCGTTTCGCTGTTATCTTTGCTAAAAAACGAGGCTGACCCAGCAATCGGCATCTCTCACGGAGCTGCGGCTGCCACTTCTGCTTTGGTTTCGGTGGCAATGACGTCGTCACGGAGGTCACCACCTTTGCGGCGGCTCCACCACAGCACGATAGGCGCGGCGACGAAGATTGATGAGTAGGTGCCGATCACTAGACCGATGATGATGGTGATGGAAAAGTCGCGTAGGGAAGCACCACCGAAAACCGCAAGAATGGCGACGGTAAGTAGAGTCGTCACGCCCGTCAGCACGGTTCTGGAGAGTGTCGCGTTGATCGCCTCATTCATGATGTCTTTGGTCGATCCGGTGCGGATCAGCAGCGATTCGCGGATGCGGTCGAAAATCACAATCGTATCGTTGATCGAATATCCTGCGATGGTGAGGATGGCTCCCACATGGATGAGGGAAATTTCACGTCCGAGAAGCGCTACGATGCCCATCGTGATAAGAACGTCGTGGATGATCGCGACAAAACCGCCGATGGCGAACGACAGCTCGAAACGCACGGTGACATAGACTAGAATTCCTATCAGGCCCAAGCCCAGCGCGATCAGCGAATCCCGGAGGAAGGTGCCGCCGATCAAGGCGGAGACTTCTTCCTTGCTCGCATCGATCTTGAAGAGAGGTTTCCCGTCTTTGCCAGTTTCTGCCCTCGTTTCTCCGAGCGCTGGAATGCTTTCACGCAGTTTCGTCGTGATGGCTTCTGCGTCTCGCGAGTCGCAGCGAATGGTCAGAAGCAGGCCCGTCGCTGGATTTCTTTGCTCTTGTGGATATGCGGCTTTGGAAAGTGTGAGAGCAGATAGTGCTTTTTCGACATCGGCTAGCGGCACTTCCACTTCTTTCCCTAACTGAAACTGAATCAAGGTTCCGCCAGTGAAGTCGATGCCAAGCGTTTTTTCCTGACGCACTGCGAATGTTCCGATGGTGATGAGTAGCAGCGCCAATGAGAACATACCGGCAAGTCGGCGTTTGCTCAGGAAGTCATATTTGGTGGCCTTGATCAGATCGAGGAAACTGAGCTTCTTGAGAAGTTTCAAATCCACCGCCCAACGGAACAGCACACGAGTGCCGAGAATCGCAGAGAACATGGATGCCAGCAGGCCGATGGTCAAAGTGACGGCGAAGCCCTTGATCGTGCCGCTGCCGAGCCAAAACAAAATGATGGCGGTGATGAGTGACGTGACGTTGGAGTCGAAAATCGCGGAGAAGGCTTTGTCGTAAGCGGCATCAATGGCGTTTTTGAGAGATTTTCCACCGGCGATTTCTTCCCGCAGGCGCTCGTAGATCAGGACGTTGGCATCCACCGCCATGCCGATGGTCAGGATCATACCGGCGATTCCTGGTAGCGAGAATGTGAAGCCAAACATCGCCATCACACCGATCAGGACGACGCCATTCACCGTGAGTCCAACAAGAGCGATGATGCCCGCCGTGCGGTAATAGAGCAGGATAAAAACGGCGGTGAGCGCCAAGCCGAGCAAGCCAGACCAAATGCCTTGTTCGACGACGGCCGCGCCGAGAGTCGGAGAAACGGTGCGCTCCTCGACGACAAGAAGCGGGTTTTCCAGTGGGTTCATCAGAGATTGGGCGAGGTTTTGCACTTCGCCGGGTTCACGCAGGCCTTCGATGATGAAATTTTTGCCGAGTGGCACTTGGTTGACGACCGGCGCACTGATGACTTCTCCGTCCAAGACAATGGCGATGCGGTCTTGCTGGGGGCGCATGTTTTTCGTCAGCGCGATCATTTTATCCCCACCCGCATTGTTGAGCGTGATGCCGACTGCATCTGCTTGCTGCGGCGAAGGGTAAGCATTGGCAATGTCTGAGCCGCCGAGCGCCATGCGGCGGTTCAGCAGACTCGGGTTGGAAGTTTCGATGCCGTCCTCGTCCTTCTGGGTGTGAATGTAGGCGCGATAACCCGGAACGATTTCGTCGCCGTCCATGACGCGCTGGGCGAGGGTTTTGCCATCTGGGCCGGATTCGTTGGTGCGTGGGTTGACCTCACGGAGTTCGAGTTTTGCCACTTTTTCGAGTGTGCTGCGGACGTTTGCGGACTCCTCGGGACTGACGCCGGGCATTTGCACCAGAATGCCGTCCTCACCTTGGCGGGCGATCATTGGTTCGGTGGTCCCGAGACTGTTGAGGCGCTTTTCAATTACTAGAATCGCCTGATCGACTTGATTCGTGGTGATGGGCATTTTGACGCCATTGTCATCCTCCCGTTCCTGAATCCGCAGTGAGAACGATGAGCCGCCGACGATGTCGATGCCACCTTTCAAGCGTTCCTTGAGCGGGGTGGCGGCGAGCACACAGAGCGCGCAGACTCCGACCAGCAACACCGTGCCGACGTTTCGTTTGCGCCGCTCAATTTCTGTGGCGAAATACCAAAAGAACAAGATGAGCAAAACCAGCCCGATTACGAAAACGGTGAGCGGATCTTCGAGAAACGAGGTTGCGGCAAGCAGAGTGGAAAGCATGGTGATGCGTGGATGAGTTGAAAATGACTGGGGTTTCTTGCGAAGTGCGTGGGATTGCGGCTCTTAAAAAACCTCGCCTAGAGCGGGTCGAGTTACTTTGCAGCGTCTTTTTTGTGAACCGTGGCGATGGCGATCTTATCGAATTCCACCATCGTGCCTTCGGCGACTTTCACGACGACGGTGTGTTCTTTCACATTATGGACGATGCCGTGAATCCCGGCAGTGGTGACCACTTTGTCACCATTTTGTAGAGCGGCGATGCGTGCTGCCTGCTCCTTGCGCTGCCGTTGTTGCGGGCGGATCAGCAAAAAATAGAACATCACGATCATCAAACCCATCATCACAAAAGGACTGCCAAGAATACCACCAGCGCCTGGTGGAGGTGTCTGAGCTTGGGCGATAAATAACAAAGTTGGGGTCATGATGGATCGGATTGTGTGTAGCGGCGGATGAAGGAGTCTTTGAATTCGAGGAAATTTCCAGCAGCAATCGACTCCCTAGCTCCTGCGGCAAGGCGCAGGTAGAAATGCAGATTGTGAAAGGAAAGCAACCGCAAAGCTAGGATTTCACCCGCCCGGAAGAGGTGGCGGAGATAGGCTCGGGAAAACCCTGCGACGTGCGGGTGCGCCGTCTCGCAGATCGGTCGGGGGTCTTTCGCGTGTATCAGATTCTTAATATGGAGCGGGCCATCCAGAGTGAAGGCCACCCCGTGGCGAGCGACTCGGGTGGGCATCACGCAGTCGAACATGTCCACGCCACGCGCGATCATTTCCAAGATTTGGGGCGGCGTGCCGAGACCCATCGCATAGCGCGGTTTGTCGTGAGGGAGAAAAGGCACGGCGTTTTCGACGGCTCGCATCATTTCGTGCTCGGGCTCACCGACCGAGACGCCGCCGATGGCATAGCCGTCGAAATCCAGCTCGACCAGATCGCGCGCCGATTGCTCGCGCAAATCCGCGTAGATGGATCCTTGCACGATGCCGAAGTGAAGTTGGCGCCCATTGCCGGACTGGGGTTCGTGTGTGTTCACCCATTCCTTGCAGCGCCGCGCCCAGCGGGTGGTCAGCGCCAGAGATTTCGCGGCGTAGGCTTCATCGCACGGGTAGGGTGGGCATTCGTCGAAAAGCATCGCGATGTCCGAGCCGAGTGCGGCCTGTATTTCCATGCTCAACTCTGGAGTGAGCAGCATGTTCGAGCCATCGAGGTGGTTTTGGAACTTCACGCCTTCTTCGGTAATTTTGCGGAGCTTGGCCAAAGACCAAACTTGGAAGCCGCCGGAATCGGTGAGGAAGGGCTTTTGCCATGTGGTGAAACCATGCAGACCGCCCAACTCGCGGATCAACTCATGGCCGGGACGCAGCCAAAGGTGGTAAGTATTGCCAAGAATGATCTGAGCACCGAGTTCCAGAATTTCCGCAGGATGCAGCGTTTTGACTGAACCTTGCGTGCCGACTGGCATGAAGATCGGAGTTTTGATCGTGCCGTGCGGTAAAATGAGGCGACCGCTGCGGGCGGAACTCGCAGGATCTGTGGAAATAACGGTGAAAGACACGGAAGAAGTGGCGGGATAGGTGGAAAAAACTCACTGGCCAAGCCAAAAGCGCGGATTCGCAGAAGCATCTCAAATCCCACATTTTTGCAATTTTGCTGAAACTTTCCTGCGACAGGTGGGTTTCTATCTCCTGCCGGAAGAATATTTTTCGAATAATTTCCGCTGGCACCGCTCTGAAGAGCGGGTAACATCCCGAACTGTAAGTCGTAATAACCAATAACCACCAACTACTACATCCAATGAAATTATTCCTCAGCGCCATCTGCGCATCGTTTATGTTCGCTCCGCTCTCTTTCGCTTCTGACTGCAAGAAAGATTGCGACAAAGAGAAAGATGAAGAGACCCTCGTCGATTGCGGTAAGTGCAAAGACAAAGACAAGGAAGCGGAGAAAGAAGAAGGCACGCTAGCCGATTGCGGCAAGTGCAAAGACAAGGACAAGGAAGCGGACAAAGAGAAGGAAGAAGGCACGCTCCTAGCCGGTAAGTGCGAAGGCAAAGAAGGCGAATGCGACAAGGATGAGGAAACTCTCCTTGCTGGTAAGTGCAAAGACAAAGACGGCGAGTGCGACAAGGACGAGGAAACTCTCCTCGCTGGTAAGTGCAAAGACAAAGATGGCGAGTGCGACAAGGATGAGGAAA
Organism: Akkermansiaceae bacterium; assembly: GCA_041740475.1. Taxonomy (GTDB): domain Bacteria; phylum Verrucomicrobiota; class Verrucomicrobiia; order Verrucomicrobiales; family Akkermansiaceae; genus Luteolibacter. The sequence continues at coordinate 17,171 of JBGSLX010000007.1, forward strand.
CTCTCCTCGCTTAATTTCGCTATAGAATTATTACCTGAATCATCAGCCGCCGGGTGCATCACCCTGCGGCTTTTTTTATCGGAGTGGCTCCCTCCGGCGAGCCATAACCCGCAGCGGCGGTTTCCAAACCGCTAGCAAAAGACGGCCCGCACCTCGGAAATCCCCTATTCTCAGCCTTCCAAAAGCTGCAGAAGGCACAGTGAATTTTCCGAACCTGTTTGGGAGAAATCCGAGTGTCGTTCTCAAGATTGACCGGAGAAATCCAACAGAGCAGCCTAGTTCCGATGATTGATGTCGTTTGCGGAGTGATACAAAACGAAGCGGGGGCTTATCTGGCATGCTTGCGGCCAGAGGGGAAACATCTCGGCGGACTTTGGGAATTTCCGGGTGGCAAAGTCGAAGCGGGGGAATCTCCCGAGACGGCGCTGGTGCGTGAATTGTGCGAAGAGCTCGGCGTGGAAATTCAGGTCGGCGCGGCGCTCGAACCCGTTCCGTGGAATTACGATTCCGTCGCGATTCAGCTTTTGCCGTATCATTGCACGATCAAAGGCGGAGAGCTATTTCCGCACGCGCATGAGCGCTTTTGTTGGTGCGCACCTGCGGATTTCTCGTCGCTTGAGTGGGCCGCCGCAGATTTGCCGATTCTAGAGCAGCTTCTCCGCTTGCAGGCGGATGAAGCCTGGCGTTGATCGCTCAGATTTTCTGTTGCCGTGAGGATGGGCTTTGCTAGCTTCCGAACGATTTAAAAAAAGCTGATGAAATCCTTGCTGGAACATCCCGTGCTTGTCCTCAACCGCTACTGGCAACCGGTTCATACCTGCTCGGTGCGTCGCTCGCTGCACCTCTTATGCATCGGTCATGCCGAGGTGGTGCAGGTGGATGGGGATGATCGGTTTAAGACTCACGATTTATCCTCGTGGATCAACTATTCGACGGCCTGCGGCGGCGAGGAAATGATCCACGGCGCGCGCATCGCCATCCTTGTGCCGAAAATCGTCGTGCTTTCCATCTATGACCGTCTGCCGAGGCTGGAGCTCCGGTTTAGCCGCCGGAATGTGTTTCTACGCGACAAGTTCACTTGCCAGTACTGCGCGAAAGTTCTGCCAGAAACTCAGCTCAATCTCGACCACGTGACACCGCGCGATAAGGGCGGCCGCACCACTTGGGAAAACATCGTTACCTCGTGTTTTCGCTGCAACACACGCAAAGCGAACAAACTGCCGCATGAAGTGAACATGCATCCGCGCAGCAAGCCCTTGGCACCGCGTTGGAAGCCGCTCTTCGGCCTGCATGAAAATGGCTTGGTCGATGAAAGTTGGAGCCACTTCATTCAGTCCGAGCAAGCGGACGCCCGGCTGTCGGCTTAGTTTTTCCACTCACTTCTGCAGCGCCATGTGATCGAGCAGCCGCTGGTTGAATTCATCCGCCATGTTAAAGCCCAGCCTGCGGAGTTGATGATCCAGTGCGGCGATGGTGACGATCCGTGCGGTGTCGCGACCGGGCGCGACGGGCACCTCGACGTGGGCGACTTTTTGGCCATGGATTTCATAAGTGCGCTGTTGCAGGCCTAGGCGGTCCACTTCGTTCAGATCCGCGTGCGGCTTGAGCGTCACCACCAGATCCAGACGCTTGTCCGGACGGATGGATGCCAGGCCGTAAAGGTTGGCCACGTTGACAATGCCGATGCCGCGGATTTCGATGTAGCCGCGTGAAAGATCGGGCGAGCTGGCGATCAGTTCGCCGCCCACGCGCTTGATGCGCACCATGTCATCCGCCACCAGTGATGCGCCGCGTTCCAAGAGACCGATCGCCGTTTCGGATTTTCCAGAACCGCTTTTCCCCATGATCAGCACGCCCACGCCGCGCATATCCACCATGCAGCCATGCAGTGTCACGCTTGGCGCGAATTCATGTTCCAGCCGGATGGTCGCGGCATTGAGAAAATACATCGTCACCTCCGAGGTGCCGAAAACCGGGATCGCCTTCTCATTTGCGACAGCCATCAGCTTGGGATCCAGCTTGGCACCCCGCGCGATGACCAAGCACGGGATGTCCCGCTCGCACATCCGCGTGAAGCGGTCCACACGCATCGTTTCCGGGAGTTTCCGCAAATAGGAAAGCTCCGAGAAACCGAGCACTTGCACGCGTTTCCGGGCGAAGTATGAGAAAAAGCCAGACAGTGCCAGCCCCGGGCGATTCATCGCGGGCTCGCTGATTCTGCGGTCGAATCCGACTCGCTCGCCTAGCAGTGATAGGCCCAGAGCGCTGGCGTGTGATTCAAAAAAATGCTCAATGGTGATGGAGGCGACGGTTTTGACACGCGGTGGCATGGGTCGCAGCCAAGCAGATGTGGCCCGTCTCGGCACGCGAAATCCTTGCCACCATTGCCGTTGACCGCAGCGGCTCGGGCTGGCATGGCTGCTTTATGTTTATTGATCACATACGAATCTTCGCCAGAGCTGGTGATGGCGGCGACGGTATCGTCTCTTGGAGACGCGAAAAATACGTGCCCCGTGGCGGCCCGGACGGCGGAGATGGTGGTGACGGTGGCGATGTGATTCTGGTGGTCGATCCATCCACCGACAATCTGCGCCAGTATCATTACGATCCCAAGCTCATCGCCGAAGATGGCAAAAATGGTGCGGGCGCTCGCAAAACCGGAAAAAGCGGCAAGACGCGAATCGGCAAAGTCCCGCCGGGCACGGTGGTTTACCGCGCGAATGCTGTCACTGTGCAAGATGCAGTCGATTTCGAGCGCAGCGACGAAGGTGTGGATCTCGAACCCATCGCCGATCTCACCGACAACGGCCAAGAATTCGTGCTCTGCAAGGGCGGCGAGCCGGGCAAAGGAAACTGGAATTTCCGCACCGCCACGTACCGCACGCCGACCGAGCACACCCTTGGAACAACGGGTGAGCTGGGAGTGTTTTATTTGGAGCTGCGCCGCATCGCGGATGCTGGGTTGGTCGGCTTTCCGAACGCGGGCAAATCCACCCTGCTGGGGAAACTTTCCGCCGCGAAACCGAAAGTCGCTTCGTATCCATTCACCACGCTGCAACCCGTCGTTGGCGTCGTCGAATTTCCCGGTTTCCGCCGTTGCACCATCGCAGACATTCCAGGATTGATCGAAGGGGCGCATGAAAACCGCGGGCTCGGTCATGAGTTTCTACGTCATATCACCCGTTGCCGCGTGCTGCTCTTCGTGCTCGATATGGCCGGCAGCGAAGGCCGGGATCCTTTATCCGATCTGGAAATTCTCCGCCGCGAGATCAAGGAATACGATGAAGAACTCGCTCGTTTCCCGTGGAAAGTGATCGCCAACAAAATGGATCTCGAAGGCGCCATGGAGAATCTGAACGCCTTCAAAGAGCGCTTCCCCAAGGTGGAAGTGCTGCCGATTTCCGCAGACACCGGCGAGGGTCTCGATGATCTGCGCCAGAATCTCGATAACGAAGTGGGTCATAAACTCGAGGGGTAGGATGAGCGCGGCCGTCGTCAGCGTTTTTGTGTACGGCACCCTTCGTAGCGGAGGTTCCAATCATTTCCGCATGGCTGGCGCGAAATTTACCATGACTGCATCGGTGCGCGGTCGGCTCTATCGCATCGACTGGTTTCCCGGCCTGATTCTGGACGCCACTGGAGACGAGGTCATCGGGGAAGTCTATGAGGTCGAGGCAGCGTCACTGGATTCGCTCGATGCATTCGAAGGGCCGCAATACCGCAGAGTCATGGCCGAGCTTTGTAAAAACGGTGATGATCTATCTGCACAATCGGCTTGGCTGTGGGAATGGCTCGGTCCAGTCGATGAGTCCCGCCTCATTTCAACAGGCGATTGGTGCAGCTTTCAGCCAATGGAATGACCGAAGCGCAGTCATGTTTCGCCTGATGGAAAATTTTCATAAATTTCATCAATCTCGATGCGTGGCAGTATGTTTTTGCCAAGTCACGATGTTGTCCGTAAGGAACGCGGCATGAATTTGCACCGTGTGACGTATGGCTCATTGATTGTCATGTTGATGGCCGCGTCGGCTATTGCAGAAACGAATCCCTATTCAAAATCCACACCTCGCCCTGCCCCCAACCCATATCCAGACCCTTATCCATATCCACACCCTCAGGGGCGACCGCCACAAGCTCCGCAGGCCCCCGCAGAAGCCACGGCTCCGGCTGAGCCAAAGCCACCAGTGGTCCCACCGTTGACGCCAGAATTGCTCGCAGCGAAGAATGACATCCAGAGTAAGCATTTTAGCAGCATCGCCGTGATCGAAGGTGACGGAGGTTCGGGCACGGGATTCATTGTGAATGAAGGGGATAAGCTAAGACTTTACACCGCCGCGCACGTCATCGTTGGCAACAAACGTCTCAAAGTTCGGAATGCGGCTGGACGTCAGTTCTCAAAGTTTGGCGCATTTGAAGTGGCATCCAATACTGACTTGGCGCGCATCGAACTAACTGAGGAATTTGATACCAGCCTAAGCATCGCTCCCGCTGGTGAGTTCCAAGTGAACGATCCTGTTTTAACGATTGGAAACAGTGGTGGCACGGGAGCACTCACCTTTTTGGACGGTATCGCTATCTCGATGGGGCCAGACGTGGTCGAACTTTCAAACGGATTCATCCAAGGAAACAGTGGTGGCCCAGTGATTTCTCTCACATCAGGCGAGGTAGTCGCAGTGGTCACTCACTTGATCGCAGCGCGTGAAGACATCTGGGCCAAAGATACGGCATTTGCGGACGTCCGCCGCTTTGCAACCCGCACGGATCGCGAAATCGATTGGCAGCTTGTACCGATTGGTAAGTTTCTCGCTGAAGGAGCAACATTGGAAGGCTACAACCAGAACACGCGCATCATGTATGCGCTATCCGTGCTCGATCCTACGCAGGACGGACTTCGCTTGGACTCTCGTGTCACCAAGGACGGCCCCACACTTATCTCCATTTTTAATGAAAATAAGTCGGTTCCAATCGTGGCGGACCTCATCGAAATGAATACGAAGCTTGGCAGCAAAAGCCTGCGCACTTCGGAAAACGAGTTGCGTCAACGTTTCTATAAATTCTACGAAGGGGCGATATTCAAACTCAACCAAGACGATGCCAAGTTTCAGCCATCTCAATACTCAGGCTACCATCGGCAGCGCGCAGAACAGGAAAAGAAATGGCGCAAGGAGGCACTTGAAGGACTCAAAGCCGCCGCTCAGAACATGCGATGACTCTATATAGTACGCTCTAGCCCACAGACCTCGCTGTGCGAAGCCTGTGGGCAGCTGTAGTTCGTAATACCTAATAGAATCTCACGAAATGAGACTCAATGGCCAAGCATCCACGGGCGGGCGCTGGCCTTTTGAGACTGGAGTTTTCCGAGTTTCGTTTCTTTGGTGCGGTTCGGTCGGATTTTTGTCGAACTAGCTGTCCCACAGCCGCAGCCACTCCCGCAGGAGTGGGCGGTGCTGATTTTTGGCTCGTGACGGCTGCGCTCGTTGGTGGCGAAAGCGTGGCGGCGGGAAGCACTCATCAGCGCGAGATTTGGCGCGAGGATGAGGCGGCTGGCTTGTCGCTCGCAGATGGGGCAAGAAGCAATCGCGTTGCGCTCTTCCATGCTGCGGAACTCTTGGAAACTCCCGCAGTCATCGCATTGGTAATCATAAACTGGCATGGCCGTTTTCTCCGTGTGTGGTGGATCAAACGACCGATGCGAGATCAAAGCCTGGCGTAACGCTCTTCGTCGGACCGTGGGCGTTGGGCATGATGTCGAAGTCGAAAATCTCTGTGGGCAGCCACAAGGTCGCACAGGCATTCGGTATATCGACGATGCCGCTGATATGTCCTTCGACCGGTGCCGTCCCGAGAATCGCGTAAGCCTGTTCTCCAGTGTAGCCGAATTTTTTCATATACTCGATGGCATTGAGACAGGCCATTTTGTAGGAAACGAAAGGATCGAGATAGTGCTGCTTGCCAGCTTCATCGACAGATATGCCTTCGAAGATGATATGTCTTTTGTATTCGGGAGAAAGTGGGCTGGGCATGAAGAGAGGATTGCGAATCGCATATTTCTCGACGCCTTGTTTGATCAAACTGACACGGATATCGAGGTAGCCTGCCATCTCGATGGCTCCGCAGAATGTGATCTCACCATCGCCTTGGCTGAAGTGGATGTCACCCATGGATAGACCGCCACCGTTCACATAGACCGGAAAATAAACTTTGGAGCCACGAGTGAGGTTTTTAATATCACAATTTCCACCATGTTCGCGGGGCGGCACTGTGCGTGCACCTTCTGCAGCGGCGGAATCACGTGCGCTGCCGGTCATGCGGCCCATGTGCGCTGTG
>JBGSLX010000008.1:0-5858 GCA_041740475.1 Akkermansiaceae bacterium
GAGTAATTTACGGCCTACCGATGGCTTCGCATCGAAAAGTGTGACCTGAACGCCCATTCTGGCGGCGCATTCAGCCGCATGCAAACCGGCGGGTCCGCCGCCAATGACGGCCACTTGATGGCATGGATTCATGGCAACGAAAAATCGCAGCACTCAACATTCCACGGCGACGCCCACGCTTGGCACGTGGACTTGGGTGTTGTGTCCTTGCATCGCCGCGACGAATGAGTCCGCATTTGCTTCCAGCATGGGGAATGATCCGTAATGGCAGGGGATGACGTGTTTGAGTTTGAAAAATCGCTGCACGGCAAAGGCGGCTGTTTTCGCGCTCATGGTGAAGCGGTCACCGATGGGAACCATCGCGATTTCCGGCTGGTGAAGCTCGTGAATCAGCGCCATGTCACCAAAGAGATCGGTATCGCCCATGTGATAGACCACTGGCTGGCCAGATGCCTTGACGATGATGCCGCCGGGGTTGCCGAGCGGGATATTTTGATCGGAAGAGGAGTGGTCTGCGCGGACCAGCACTACGCTGAAGCCGTCTTGCTGGGTGGTGCCGCCGAAGTTCATGGGGTCGATGTTTTGCACCCCTTGTGAAGCGAGCCACATGCAGATTTCATAGTTGGCGACCACTTTTGCGCCGGTTTTCTGAGCGATCGCGATGGTGTCGCCGACATGGTCGCTGTGGCCGTGGGTGAGTAGAATGTGCGAGACGCCCGATGCGGCAGCTTCGGCATCGCCAGTGAATGACGGATTGCCGGTGAAAAAAGGATCGATCAAGACGGAATGGCCGTTGAAATCGAGGCGAAAGGCGGAGTGTCCGAACCAAGTGATTTTCATGAAGTGGATTGAAGTGATGGTTTCTGAGTGCGCGAGAAGGATGGATTCATGCGCATGGTTTGGCAATGATTAGACATTTCTTCAGACGAGACGGGTCGGAGGAACAGAAGTTTTCCGCTGTGGCTTCGAAACTTTTGTTCGCAGCCGGAGTTGATGACTTTTCCAAAAATTATGAAATTCCATTACCTGATCGCCATTGCGCTGTGCGTCACCGCTGGCCTCGCACCCGCCGCGAATGAAAAAACCAATGTTCTATTCATCGCGATCGACGATCTTAACGACTGGGTCGGCTGTTTCGGAGGGAACCCACAGGCTAAGACGCCGAATCTCGACAAGTTCAACGCAGAAGGTGGGATGGCGATGATGGATGCGCATGGAGCGAGCACCGTGTGCGGACCTTCTCGCTCGTCGCTGCTGACTGGAAAATTTCCCCACCGCACTGGAGTTTACGGCAATGAGACCAACTTGAAAAAGGCTCCACTGGCGAAGGATCTGATCACGCTGCCGCAGTACTTTGGCAAACATGGTTATCATACTTTATCACGCGGCAAAATTTTCCATGCGCATGGCGCAGACCACGGCCAATGGGCCTTTGACGAAGGGGTGGAATCCAAAGGCGGCGTGGGAGTGAGTGGCAAGCGCCCGTTGAGCGGCTTAAAGTTTGATGCAAGTGACCAATCCTCACATGCCAAAACGTTCGATTGGGGGCCGACCCGAGGAAATGACGAGACGCAGATGAAGGACTATCTCACGGCGGAATGGGCGGTGGAACAGCTCAAGTCGCGGGACTTCGCTAAACCGTTCTTCATGGCGATCGGCATCTCGAAGCCCCACCTGCCGTGGTATGTGCCGCAGAAATATTTCGATATGTATCCCTTGGACCAAATCGAAGTTCCCAAGACTCTAGCAAATGATTTGGATGATGTTATCGATGAAAAAGGCAAGGCATGGAAGGTCGATAAAACATGGGCTCACGTTGAAAAAGCGGGTCTGCACAAAGAAGCAGTGCGTGCCTACTTGGCCAATGTTTCATTCGTCGATGACTGCATCGGCGTGTTGTTGGACGGATTGGAAAAAAGCAAATATGCCGACAACACCATCGTCGTGATATGGGGAGATCACGGCTGGCATTTGGGTGAAAAACAACGCTATGGCAAGACGCTGCTCTGGCAGGAGTCTTGCCGGGTACCGCTGATGGTCAAGGTGCCGGGCGTGACCAAGAACGGGCAAAAATGCCAAGGTGTGGTCAATCTCATCGACCTCTATCCCACGCTGATTGATCTCTGCGGCTTGCCGAACAATGAAGAAAACGATGGTCGTAGTTTCGCCGAGTTATTGAAAAACCCCACTCAAGCATGGAACACGCCGACATTAACGGACTACGGCTTTGGCGGGCATCGCATTTATGACGGACGTTATAGTTATATCTTGTTTGATCGCAATCGAGTGGAGCAACTTTACGATCATCAGGAAGATCCGATGGAGTGGCATAACTTGGTGAGAGACCCGAAATATGCTGAGGTGCTCAAGCGCCTAAAAGCACTCGTCCCGACCAAGCGTGAGCCCGAATCCCCGAAAGGATAGCGCATTGGCTTTCGGCACGGAGCGATCCGTTTCGCCGGAAACATCCCTGAGTGATCGGGAATTCTCATAAGCACCGCGTTTTTTGCGCCGCGTGGCCGAAATGATTGCTCCGGCTGATGTTTGGACGGTAGTTTAGGCCAACTCTATTTAACCACCATGGAAACCCTTAAATTTCTCCTTCAAGGTAAAAAAGCCGATTTAGAAACTCCGCTGGAAGTAGTGCGCACTGCAGCGAGCTGGATGCATGGGCAGTTTACAGAGGCCGATGTGCCATTTGATTATTCGGAGTGCGGCGCAGGACTCGGCACTTATGGTTACTTTCAAATTCGCTCGAATCCTAAAGTCACCGCCATCGCGCTGCACCTCAAGATCGCCGAAATCCACGGTGAACCCTATGCCTTTGCGGAAGTCCGGCTCCGTGGAAAAGATGAGGTCATGCTCTTCCCATTCTTCGGCGAAATCGGCACCGCCGAGGGCAAATTGACGATTCTCCATTACATCGCAGATTTTGTTCTGAGCAGCGCGCCAGAAGTTTCCGCAGAAATAGTCCGTCGGGATTGAGCTTTAACGCGTGGCGATCACCTCGACGGTAAAGCCTTTCAAGTAGCCAGTTTCTGGAATGGTCACGAGGACGGGATGGTCCGCGCGTTGTGTGTGTTCTCCGATCAGGCGCAGAGACTTCTTGGCGTCCACCGATGCATCAGAGAGATTTTGCAGAAACAGCTCACGCGAGGCATGATGCGAGCAACAGAAGGTGGAGAGGATCCCGCCTTTTTCCAATAGCTTGAGTGACCGCAAGTGGATCTCTTTGTAGCCACGCATCGCATCCATCAGCGTCTTCTTGTTCCGGGTGAAACTGGGTGGGTCGAGAATGATCAAGTCATATTCTGGCTGCGCGTGTTTCAGAAAATCGAAGACGTTGTGTTCCAAAACATCGATTTCGAGACCATTCGCAGCCGCATTTTTTCGCGCAGCCTCACAAGCACTGGCCGAGACATCCACCGCTGTGACTTTAGCCGCTCCAGCTTTGGCACATGCCAGCGCGAAGCCACCTTGATTGGTGAAGCAATCAAGAACTCGCTTGCCCGCTGCCAATTTCGCGACCTCAGCATGCGACTGGATTTGATCGAGATAGAGACCGGTTTTTTGGCCGTCGTAGAGATCGATTTCAAATTCGAGGCCATTGGCACAGACGACGAATGGGCCTGGATTCTCTCCATGAAGCATGCTGATGCCGGGCTCCATTTCCTCGGCCTTGCGGAACGGTGAGTCATTGCGCAGCACGATGGATTTTGGCGCAAGAATGGCGATCAACGCCTCTCGGATCAGTTCTTTACGCTGATCCATGGCGAGCGTGAGAGTTTGCACACTGAGATGCTCGCCATAGCGATCCACGATCAATCCCGGGATGCCGTCCGACTCACTCCAGACCAGACGACAGAGCGTGAGATCGATGCCAGTCCGCTGGCGGTATTCGATGGCCTGATTGATGCGTCGGGTGAAAAAGTCCAAATCAAGATCTTGTCGGCGGCGTGAGAAACGACGGGCGACGATCTGCGAATGCGGATTGTAAATCGCCGAGCCGAGCGGTCGGTCGCGGAAATCCTTGAGCGTGACCACGTCGCCCGGCTGTGGATCACCAAAGGATTTTTTGATTTCCGTGGCGTAAACCCACTCGTGACCGTGGAAAATGCGTGCTCTTGGAGCGATGATGAGACCTGCCATGGCGGGCAAGGTGCTCTGAGCGAGTCCAGTTTGTCGAATCTCAATCGCTCTAAAATGCATGAGAGTCGCCGCTCTCGCCTCTTCATCCATGCACCCGAGTGTGCGTCACATGTAGGTTTGCCCAATCATACGACCCATCGATCTGACTAGGCACATAGCTTTAAACCGTTGCGACTTTCATACAGATGCTCATAAGCAAATAAGCCGACAGACCGTTAAAATCCGGCCGCCTTATATGATAGGGGGATACAGGATCCAGTTGCAATTTCCTCGATGCGCCTCCCGTCCGAAGGTGGGACATACTTGTGATTGCGTGGATTTGCATCGTCAACAATCATATCTGTGAATTATCTTGCTAAGATCATTTTGAGACATAGTGTGGTCTAATTATGCTACAGTAGTAGTATATATAAACAAACCCAAAATCCAATACAACAATGCATTATAGTTCCAAAAAAGACACGAATGCCGTAGTAAAAGTATCTTCATTTCACAAAAGCCTGCAATGGCTTGGCGCAGCCACATTATCCAGTTTTGCGCTTCTCGGATACGCTTCGGTAGATGCTCAAACGGTCAAAGTAACCCCGACTGAGTATGCCGACGGCATGCGAAATCCCCTAATGGGCCTTAGAGATCGAGCCACAAATGCTGATGATTTGGCAAAGATCCCTTTTGCAACAGTTGTCCGTAAATATATTTATTTTAATGAATTGGATAACAATACAAACGATGGCGTCGCTAAAATAAAGGCATATACGGATACTGCATTCAAAGACTATGAGAAAAAGAATATCAAGGTGATCGTCCGAGTCATCCTGCAATTCACTGGTAGCCAATATTATTGGCCAAGTGACTTACCTCAAAGCGCAAGGAACTATGAGAGCCCAGTTCTGAGAGATCGGGTGCTTAAGCTAGTTGATAATATGGGCAAAGCTTGGGATAACGATCCACGAATTGCTTGGGTAGAATCAGGACTCATTGGTCAATGGGGGGAGCAAGAAAGCCCGGTAGACATTGACCAGCCCATTCCAAATTTCGGTAATTCGACTTGGGCTCAGATTCTCGGTCCTGCTTTCAATGCGGCATTTAAAAACAAGAAAGTGCAAGTAAGGGGGCCGTCAAAATGGCTCGATACCGTCGACTTTAATCCAGGAGTCTATTGGGATACTTATGCTTCTGAGAGCAGTATGTTAAATCCAAACTACGATTTTAACTCCGAATGCGTCAGATTTAACAGTCCACTCGCAGGCAATAGGGGTGAAAGATACAAAACGGTTCCACAAGGAGGTGAGATTGCTTACAACGTAGGTGTTGATCAAAACGAAGTCGGCACCGACGCGAGAGACACCTATACCACTCCTAGGCACCGCAGATATTTGATGAATATCACGCGTAAAATCTTTACGACGTCATTGGGAATGGAGTTCTCAACGGCGGTTGGTAACAATCTCGTAGGAAGTGCTGTATGGAATAGTGTATATGTAGGTGCACAGGAATTGCAAAAAGCTTTGGGTTACCGTTTTTTGATCAAAGAATTCGAATGCACTAGCCAAATTGGGCAGGACCGGCAGCTAAGCATCAGCGCCAAGGTGCAAAATGTTGGATCTGCGCCTTTTTATGACAAATGGCCACTTTCAGTTGTTTTGATCAATCCAACGACAAAGGCGATTGAGTGGACCAGTTTGCCTCTGAACACCAACGTCCATACT
>JBGSLX010000009.1:0-7292 GCA_041740475.1 Akkermansiaceae bacterium
ACCTACTACAACTCGAACACCTGCTGGATCGACATTGATGCGCTGCTCAATTCGCTGAAACTCACCCGCGCCGATCTGGGCGACGAAGCCAAAATCGCCGCCGCCATCCGTGTACTCGCCGCGAAAATGCCGACCTATATCACGCTCAAGGACGTCAAAAAACGTTGGGGTCACGGCCAAGAAGACGTTTTCCCGGTTTGCCAGTTTGAAAAACTCTGGGTGGACATGAGCCAACTGCCATCCATCGAGACCCGCTACGTCGCCGTGCCTCGCCTGCGCGGCCAGCAGCTCAAAGAACCCGCCCAACTCGAAAGCTGGCTACGCGACGGCTCCGCCGCCTACCTTGAATCGCTCTGCGACTGGGGGTGAGCAACCGAGGCGGCGGTTTGCAACCGCAAAGCCGCAAAAGTCGCAAAGGGACGCGAAGTTCTCCAAATTGGAGCGCGGAATTCATTCCGCATTCTATATCCTCTTGCTTTGCGATCCTCAGCGGCCTCTGCGGCTTTGCGGTGAAAATAAAACCGCACGATCTTCCCCCTCATAACCTCCAAATCCCCAGCCGCCCGCCCAGCCGGCAGGCACTAGGCGTCTCTTCAATCACGCCGCGGCTGAGCCAGCCGTCCTTCCACTCCACCCAGTGCGCCCGCCCGGGAACGAGAAACGTGCCGGTATTAATGACCAATCGGCCATTTTTTTGCCAACAGCCGTGATGGTGAAAATGCCCGAGAATCAGCACCTCCGCCTGTGGCACATAGCGCTCGCAAAACTCATTTCCCAGTGCTCCTTGGCCGAACCACGAGGCCAACATCCATAGCGCACGCTGCGGTGGAAACGCGGCATCAAATGCCCGCTGCAACAAATGCCGACCACTCGGAAACTCGACCGAACACAGCTCGCGCGCGATTTCTCGGGCGACCTGAATCCGCTCTCTCAAATCGCCCGCCGCCGCAGGATGGCGCTCCCAGATGTCCCGCACGAGCCGCTCGTTGGTGAGAATCTCGCGTTTCCACGGCGACCCACCGAACAACAAGGCATCGCCGTGGGTGACAACCATTCTACCGCCAGCTAGCTCCAGCCAACCGTCACCACCACAGCCCGGATCGTGATTGCCCGATAAAAAAAACGTTTCCGCCCCTTCTGCGGCACACATTTCCTTTAGCTCCGCCAGCATTTCACTCGACTGAACACGGTAGGGCTCGGCCAGTTCCTGCCAGGTATCGCCATTGAAAACCACCGTGCCCGCACCAGAAATCAGCGGTCGCAGCGCCGACACCCGCTCGATGCGCGACAGTTGGTGGCCCAGATGCAGGTCCGAAAAAATGCGCAGTGGCTCACGATGCAAATCCCCAAATGAGCGATTGCAGTTCTCAGATTGATCCTGCTTTTTGATCGGCGACATCTTTGCGTTCCTTAGCGACCTTAGCGGCTAAATCCAAATGCCGATATTTCGAACAACGAAAAAGGCGAAAGTGACGAAATTTGAAAGAGTGAAGAATGCTTCCGCTCGCACCTTTTGGGATTCAGTGAAAAGCCCCAAACATCCTATTTTTTCGAGGCATTTGACCCTTTCGTTGTTCCTACTTCTTTTTTCGGGTTAAGTCATGAAATCTGAACTCTGAATCATCCCCCTTGGCGCTGGCGCACGGCCTCGAACAAACAAACTCCCGTCGCCACCGAGACATTCAAACACTCGACTTTTCCAGCCATCGGGATGCGCGCGAGAAAATCGCAATTTTCCTCGGTCAGCCGCCGCATTCCCTTCTCTTCCGCGCCCATCACCAGAGCCAGCGGCCCTTTCAAATCGAGCTCGTAGATCGACTTAGAGGTCGCGTGATCCGACGTGCCCACCAGCCACAAACCCGCGGCTTTCAGCTTGTCCATCGCCCGAGCCAGATTCGTCACTTGCGCGAAAGGAACCACATCCGCCGCTCCCACCGACACGCGGCGCACCGTCTCGGTAATGCCCACCGCCTTGTCCTTCGGCGCGACCACCGCGTGAACCCCAGCCGCATCGGCCGTGCGCAAAATCGCACCGAGATTGTGAGGATCCTGCACGCAATCGAGCACCAGCACGAAGGGCGTCTCATGTTGCGCCACGATGGCCATCAACTCGTCCTCATCCAGCGCGGGCTGGCATTTCTCGGTCTCTTTAACATGTCGATTTTCGCGGGCCTGCTTGCCCTGCGACGCTGAAAAACGCGGCTTCATGCCGAAAATTTGGCGCAGCACGCCACCATCCGTCGAGTTCTTTGAAATCCGCTTCTTCTAAATCTGCGAATGCGATCGCGCGAAACATGAGGCGTTTGATTCAAAAGCCGAGCGGGAGCTCAGCGTTCCCGGGCAGGCAGATGCACAGTGCCAAGTCGAGTTTCCATGATCCAAACGATTCCCTTGATTGAAATTCTGCATGGGTTATGCATTTCACATGATCACTACAGTCACAGGAAAAAATCAAATCACCATCCCAGCGGCGATCGCCAATCGCATCGGCCTCAAGAACGGATCCAGAATCGACTGGCAGCTAACTTCCAACGCCGATGAAATCCGCTGTATCGTCCTGCCAGAGCCATCGGTCATCGCGGCCAGTCTGCGCGGAGCCGGGAAGCAGTTTCTCAAACCGGGACAAGACCCCAGCACCGCTTTGCTCGCGGATCGTTCTGCTGACGAATCGATCCGCGCCACCCACCTCCCATGACCCATTTGCTCGATACCTCCGCCATTCTTGCCCATTACTTGGACGAACCCGGAGCCGACGAAGTCGAAAGTCTGCTTGCCCAAGGGCCAAGCGTCGTCGCCCTCGCGGCCCCTTCTTGGGTCGAATTCGACACCAGATTGCGTGACCTAGTGACCGAAGCAGAGGTGCGGGAAAATGTCTTCCTGCAATACACCACCAGCCTGACCACCCTACTTCCCGTGGATGCCGAATCCTCCATTGCCGCGATCCGTTTGCGCAATACCGCTTCATCTCGCCTGCCCTTGGCCGATGCCCTCATCGCCGGAGTCGCGGACGGGGCAAATCTCATCCTAGTGCATCGCGATCCACACTTCGACACCATTCCCGGCCTCAAAGTCCTCCGACTCCCCAACGAGCACTGACTCCATTTTAATTCGAACTGCCAAGGTCGCGAATGGAATTCCATGAGCCTACGGTCATACCCACTTTCGCCTCCCGTTCGATTTTCCATTTCTTTGACTTGGCGCACTTGGCAGCTTCGCGGTGAAAAACTCTTCCTTCACCATTTTACGATGACCTTCAATTATAGGCGCTCAATCGGCCAACGCCTGTATATCGCCTTGCCGCAACCGCGTATTCGTGCGATTGAGATCCAGTGATGTCCACTGTCCTGCCGCAGCCTTCCACCCTAAAACCAGATCTCATTCAACGCAGCGAAGCGATGTCTGACTTAGATCTCCAACTGGTGCATGAAGTCCTCCTCCATGCGGATAAAGACCGTCTATGGCGGGAAATTTCAGCCGATGCCGAGAATGATCGACTCAGTGGAAAATGGGAAAGACTGCCAGAAATCATCACTGAAGTAAGGAGCAAATTGCGTCGGGCATGATCGTCTGTCTGGACACCAATGTCCTCCTGCAAGCTCGCGCCAGAGGTCACGCCTACTTTCCAATTCTTGACGCATGGGTTGCAGGCAAATTTATCTTGGCCACTTCCACCGGGATTCTTTTGGAATACGACGAAGTCATTGCCCGGATGAGCGAGCGTGAGCACTAACACAAATTCGCACGCTTGATGGACTATGTGGAAATAACCACTGGAGCGCTCCTGCGGGTCACTCCCTACTATCATTTTCAAGTCATCAACCACGACCCAGACGACAACATTTTCACCGACTGTGCGATCACCGCAGGCGCGGACTGCATCATCACCGAGGACCGCCACTTTGCTCCACTCGCCACTGCCGGATACCATCCCAAGCCCATCACCCCGGCCGAGTTCATCGCAAAACATTTGTAGCCTACTTCTCCCCTCTTCATTTCAGCGTTTCAGAACCTACTATCTCGCCCGCGAAGATCGACTTCAAGGCGAGGGTTTATCGCCGTCGGATGAGAGGGTTTGTTCGGCTTTATGATTCGATATGTGAGAGACGAGTGACACCACGCTTGGCACCATAGCCAGAACAGCGAACACCAACAACAAAAGCGCATGACGACCAATCGCTGGAATCAGACCCACAAGCGGAAGGAGCGTAAGAAATACCGAAATCACAATCCATGCGATATGTCCGCGTGTCAGCTCACCGACTTCGTAAATTGCACCGCTATATGATACCACAAAGTGCTCAATAAAGTATGGATACAGAATCAGAAGCCCGAGTAACCCTGATAAAATGACGAACGGGAGCAACTGTCGATAAACCGAATCACCTACCGAAGCGTGATATCTCCAATAAAGGGCCGCGACCGCCAAGGCGATGCATGCCAGCAAATGAGAGTGGTCGCGATCATGCTAAAGCACATGCACACTACTAGCGGCGGCGAGCGTCGATCACGGGGTGAGGGTTGCGGTTAAGAAAAATCATCGAAACAGATCGGCTCGTAGTGGTTAACATATCAAGGCATGTTGGCATTATATGTATCTTTGAAACAGAGTAATGAACTCACCATCGAAAGGCCGGTCACTAAGTAGCATGTAATCTTCCTCTACCATCATGATGTCGTAAATCGTGGAGGCATCAAGCTCCCATTCTTCAATTTCATACTCAGGCATAGGCGGAATCGGAATCTCAATCAAAAGATCACGTCCGTTTAGAATAGACCACCGCGTACAAAACGGCGCTTCTGGCGGATCAGCAGCAAGCCCACTCTGTTGATCTGTATAACCCCATCTCGCACCGCCATCTGAATTCATTCATATTTCCAAAGTCTTTTCATCAGCTAGCTTTTTCAGTGTAGTTATACTGCCTCCTGAAAACTGACTACGCCACTTACCAATCAAGCGTGGGTCACCTGTCGTATAATAATTATTTTTCATACAAATTTATCAGTGAAAGTGAAGCACATCCGCCGCTAATAGAGACAGCGGAATCCCAACACAAGGTTGAGGTTGTAGTCGCGGAAAATCATCGGAACAGAACGGCTACTAACGGCTGTATGGTGTGACATATTAGTCAAATTATGTCCAGTATGTGAAAATATATTTTTGGCCATGATCAATTACGCCAGAGAAAGACATTACCGCCGCTCTCAAATATTCCCAATCAAACAATCTGCGTCTAAATTCAACATTCTCAGGCAGCTCAATAAGCAATGCTCTGGAATAGCCACCGCCCTCGCTATCTTTTATATCTAGTGCATACACCTCGACGGCTCCTTTTCTGAATATGCTCTTTATAATGCGCTGGGACCTACGATTGCTAAAACCGTAAATAGAATTCTCTGGATTTTCTGAAAGCCAGAGTAATGCTGGCTTGGTTGTTCGCTGCCTAACCTTTAGTTCCTGATCGTAAACCGATTCCCTTGAATCAACACGATCTGGAATATTAAGAGCCAATCGAATCCATGCGACTGCGTATATAAGCACCTTAAACCCGAAGGCAATCCCAACGACTACTATGAGTAATGGGCTAAGTAATATTTGGGCGCTCCTGAACATTTAGTGGGTTACTGCTGTGGGTTCATGTATCACTAAACTTCCCGCAATCCAGTATGCGATAGCTTGGAAGTTACGAAATGTCCGATACCCGCGAGCTCGCCTGCGGGCGAGTTGGAGTAGTCCGTTGACGGATTCAATGGCTGCCGAAGTTGTGTAATTTTTGAAGTACCCGAGGATGCCGTCTCGATGTCTTTTGAGTGTTCTGCCCAGCTTGACGAATGCCTCCAGCCGGGAGCGACTGCACCATGAGATAACCGAATTATAGTGATGCTCGGCATCCTCGGCTTTTTGGTAGTTCCACATGTCGGCAAGGAATTCACGGATCGAAAGGCAACGCGCGATTTTGCGATGCTCCTTGCAGATTTCGGTGCGCAGCTGCCGTTGCTCTTCCTTGAGGTTTTCTGGATTGCCGCGCAGTGCCCACATGGCTCCCTTTGGCAGCCCACCACTTTCCTTAGCGACCTCTTTGCGCACTTTGTCGGTGGCCTCACCGCAGAGCTTCATGACATGAAATCGGTCAAAGCAGAGTTGCGCCTCGGGAAAGTGTTCTCTCGCTCCGGCAATGAAAGCCTTGGACATGTCGATGGCAATTTCTTGGATTTGCGATGTCGGGACGTCCCGTCGTTTCAGTTCGGCGGCGAATTCCGAGAAGGTTTCCTTGTCCTTGCCCGGGGTGAAGAGCAGCAGTCTGGCGGCATTGGCCGCACCATGCCCACGGGAGGTCTCAACCCCTTTGATTTCAATGAATACGGTGCCATACTTGTGTCCTTTGCGGGTGGATGTCTCATCCACTCCAAGCCGTTGAAGGCTGTTCCAATCCGTCTGTTTCCAAGCCGCGTCAACCCGTGTGCGGATCAGGTGCCAGAGCCGATCCTCGCTTACCCCGGTTTGCCTTGAGACCTCGGCGACAGGCAGCACTTTGGCCAGAGTCAGCAGATATGCTTCCATCAGTAGGGTGAACCCGCCATTCGGCTTGGCCCATGGAACCTCGACGGTCTTGACCGCTCCTGAGGGAGTTTTGATGCGCGGCACACGCGCCTGGATATTGGTGCGGTGCTCGAAGAATCGCAGGTGCTCCCAAGAGCGTTGGACTGTGTCGTGAACTGGACAAAGGACTCCGGATTCAGGATCGGCAAAACGCGCTCCCCGCTCGAAATCAATGACAAGGTTCAGAGTTTTCGCTTTCGGGTCGAAGTCGGTGGAAACCACTTTCCAAGGTGACGACAAACCCAGCGCCTGCGTAAAGAGATGTTCAATAGCCATGGCGGCAAGCCTAGCGGGATAGCCAGTTGACGTCCAGATTGCAAGCGACCATGTGGGATGGCACCGACTCCGGAAAGTTGCCCACAAGAACCCTTCGCTCCGACGAGCATCTGACCGGCCCATTCTCGCGAAGGAACCTTGTGGACAACTTTCCTCAGAAGCAATCTGGTTGCACATATCCATGTCCAAAGTCTGTGGTGAAATGCCTACTGTTAGATCTGGTTACCCACACTATTCCCAATTGTCCCATCTAATTGTTTCTAATCCGATATCCTTGATCAGCTCATTCAGAATTTTTAAATGAGCAACTTTGGGGTATGTGTCGGCCAATTCCCGGGCAGTCTTTACTCCGAAGCGCGGTGCGGCCCTCTTGATGGCTTCGTCAAGAACTGTGAGCACATAGGAGCCGCTCCAGCGT
>JBGSLX010000010.1:0-21652 GCA_041740475.1 Akkermansiaceae bacterium
CGTTGGACGAAAAATCTAGCGATTTAAAGACTTCGTGGAGTCGATCTACAGACGGAGTTGAAAGAGTCATTTTCGACTTGCACGGCCGCGTGAGTAGTGTTCGTGTAAACAGCATCGAAGCGTCCCTGAACAGCATTTTGCGCGAGTGGCGCGACCTCTGGCCCGGAGGATTGCGCGAGGAGGAGTATTCGAAGCTCAACCTTCTGGCCCACTGCCGTGAGGGAACTCTCGGCTTCAACAAAGCCAAGTGCAAATCCTGCAATCATGTGGAATGGTATGCTAGCTCCTGCGGCGACCGCCATTGCCCGATGTGTCTTGGGCCGCGTCAGGCGCAATGGTCACAAAAAGTCTGCGAGCGTCTGCCGGATTGTCCTCATTTCCATGTGGTCTTCACCGTGCCAGCACAATTGCACGAAGTGTTCGCACTCAATTATGACATTCTCGCTACCGAGCTGTTCGGCGCTGCGGCGGAAACGCTCAAGCTCTTCCAGAAGAACAATTGGCGAATGGACGGAGGTTTCCTCGCAGTGCTTCACACATGGGGCCAGACGCTCAATTGGCACCCACATCTGCACGTGCTGGTCAGTGCTGGTGGCAGGAATTGCTCTTCGGGAAAATGGCGGCAGGCGCGCGCCAACTATCTATTTCCCGTCAAAAACATGTCCAAGGTCTTTGGGGCGATCCTGCTGCGGCGCATCGAAGCCTTGGAATGCCGTTCTGGATTGAACTGGCCGCCAGCCCTCGGAACCATCGAAGCCCGGCGTGAGTGGAGGCTCAACCTTGCGACTCGCAACTGGAATATCTTCAACCGGGCCACGCTTGGCAACACCCGCGCGGTGGTCCGCTATCTGGCGCGTTACACCAGCCGCATAGCCATCAGCAATCAACGCATCAAGCGGGTGGATGAGGTCGAACGGATGGTGAGTTTCGAATACAAGGACTACAAGGACGGGGAAAAGACCAAAGAGATGACCATGCACGGGGGCGCGTTCCTGCGTTGTTTTGTACGTCATCTGGTGCCCACGGGCTTCCGTCGGGTCCGCTACTACGGGTTTTTGGTGGGAGTCAAAGGACGCCACCGCGAATTACCGGGGGCACCCACCGAGAGCATCAGTGAAAAGGCGGCGGAACGTCCGCGTCTGGCCTGCGCCCGCTGCGGGTGCTGCAATTGGGTGTATGAGAAGTTTTTCCACCACCTAACAAGGGCCGCAGCAGCAATCCCCGGGATGATCACCGAGTTTCGAGACGCAAGCAAAAATCGTTTTTCCCTATTAGCCGCCGTCCCCGCCGATTCGGGCTGAAAGCCCCCCTGCAGTCGGCGTCCTCCCCCTCAGTCCAACATGTCGATGCGTGCGACGCCGCAGCCATCAACCCCGCTTTTTGGGCTTCCAACCCGGCGCGCACGATCTTAACGTTCGATTGAAGAATGAAAAAAATCGTAAAATTTGCCAGTATCTTCATGACGATAAGCGCACTGAGCTTTGCCACGCTTCTTGGCATCGGTTATGTTCTGAGCTTAGGCTGCGAAGATTCTGATATTGCCCGGAATAGGATTCGTCATCTGGAGCCTGCTGCGAAGATTGCGATTCTGAATTCGTGTAGACTGCTATCACAGAAGGTGCGATCGACTTCTTCCGATTTGAGATTTGGATCATCAATAGAACCGAAGGTCCCGGAAGATTTTATACTACTAAAGGCGTCTCGTCTGGTTGTGACTAAAGACAAAGCGATCTTTGTTTTACAGAAATGCTTTGATTCCGGTGTATTTTTCACCATTGCCGATCTCGACAAAGATACCTCCAATGCTTTTCTGTCTTGGGGTGATACGGGGAATTATCATGAAGCAATACAGATTCCTTCAATCAACCGATCTGAATTAGAATGAATTTCCATTTCTCTCTCTGTAGAATGTATCAAAAAAATCGAACAAGCCGAGACACGCAACGCCTATCAGCCGCCCTGTTTTCATGCCCTTTTCTACCCTCAACCTCCACCCCGTGATCGACGCTCGCTTTCGCTGATAGGGTTGCGTGCTCTTTGACGTTAGCCGAAGAAATTATGGCCATAGAGAAGTGCCCACATTGTTATAGAGAGGTGCTCCCCAAGCGGGATCGCGGGTGTCCATCGTGCGGGCAGTCGATCGACAACTGGCCGATGGATGAGCGAGCTGGCAAGGAGCTGCTGTGGATTAGCTCGACCACGAAGTTGGCCCCGATCTGCGTTCAGTGTGGAAGTTCTACCGACGAGACAATGAAGTTGCAGGAGTTTTCCACGACTCGCGCAAAAGCTTTCTTTAGTTGCATCTTCCGTTTTCGACCACAGTTGATTTTAGCTATTGTCGCACTGTTTAGACCCGAGTTAGCGGTCGATGATGGATATAGGATGTTGAGACAGATCCCTTGTTGTGCACGATGCAGGAAGTCTAATCCTCCCATGGTTCATGCGACAGATCACCACAGCTTCCGTATAGGGATTCTCGTCCGTAGAGACCTCCTCAACCAACTAACACCAAGAGGCTAACAAGACGCACCATCCAACCGCTAGTAGCCGTTCTGTTTCGATGATTTCTGGTAACTACAAACTCAACCCTGTTTTAGCCTTCCGCTCCAGCTACTAGCGGCGGATGTGCTTTACGTTCGGTGAAGTATGCCTGAAGATCAGACAATGTTACGTGTCCAGTGCGTTCCTCCCACGAAGGAGTATTTTTTAACTGTCCTCGTTATGGTTGCTAGCGGATTTTTAGCCTCTACTTTCTCATCACCACATCGGTGGCTGATAAACGCCGCCATCGCAGCATGCACAATGATGTGCCTTGCCGCATTCTGGTTTTGGTTTTTCGTGCCGCATCAATCTAAGAGAATCTACGTTGTTGACATACATACGCTTGAAATCGAGCGGGCTGGCATGACACTCGAATCACTTCCAAGACACGAGATAGAATCGGTCACAGACCTCGGATCCGCAATAAAGATTACGCGCTTCAATGCTCGACCAATCCTACTCTATCCTGGTGAGCAGAAGGACACCCTTTTAGAAGCCTTACGATGATACGCAAACACCGAACAAGACGCTCCATCCAACGGCGGGCAACTTCCCTCTTTGAATTCGACCTTCCATCCCCGCCGTGGATGAGCTAGACGTTGTGCAGAAATAGCAGAATCAAACATGCTGTCTAATCCTCCAAAATCCACCATAGAATTCAGCGGTAGGCTGTTTAGCCTTGAAGCTGAGAGCCGGTGGTCTGTCCAATACAGGCACGAGAAGAACATTCTTGTGTTTTCGAAGATACACGAAGGCACTTTCGACTGGTCGTTCTTTGAAGTGACATCACCGGAAGATTTGAATGAAATTGAGCTGTATCGTTCCGCTGTTGCGATATATGGCGTCTAAGATCCCAGAATTCCGCAGGTCTGGGTCGATCTTGCAATAAGTTTGTGCGGACCAGGATGCCCACCGCCACCTACTTCTTGGGATGAGATCGACGAGAACTAGCAAAAAGAAGCACAACAAGCCGGCTCATACGACGGCGAGCACGTCGCATCTTGAATTCGGACTTCCATCCTCGCCGCGTATGGCCTATACGTTAGGCAAGAAAACAAAATATGAGCACATCTATTGTAACCATTACCCCAAAGGGCTCCAACGCATCGCAGGTCCACGTTGATTCCGCCTATGCCAATAGTCTGAACAGGTTTATATCCGCCAAGGGTATCGTAGTCCATCCTCCCGCAGACGCCATGTCTCAGACGTTACGAGTATATGTGGATACCGATGGAAAGCAATGCATCGAGATGGAACCTCTCAACATGATGTTCATGGCTTCAGCAACGCCAAAGCAACTGGAATCAATTATTGCAGATTGGCTGCCGACCGTGAGAGAATAAAAGAAGCCTAACAAGACGGCACATCCAACGGCGGGCAACGTCCTTCTTTGAATTCGGGCTTCCTTTCCCGCCGTGGATGGCCTAGACGTTCTGCAAGAAATGAAGATCCTCCACTTCCCAATCTTTTTCTCATTCCTTTGCTTTCTCACGCTGGCCCTACATGCGGAAGCTCCAATCAAGACGAACGCTTATCATCTGACGTTCAAGGACGACAATGGGGTGGCACTTGCGGAAGCTAAGTTCATCACGCCTGAGTTTAGGTCGAAAGAACATGGCGCATTGAAGGTTCGAGCAGAGATTCGGCTGTTGGACAACACAAGCACGACCAAAAGCGCCGAATGGTTGAAGCGCCTTTTGAACACCGGCAAGGAAGTCGAGATCGAGATTAGGACCACCTCATACAAGTCAATTGGAGGAATCGTGATCGCCACTACAGGAATCGAATTCAATCCGAATGTTGCTGACGCCAACATTTCCGCCACATACCCGCACCCTCCTCAGACCGAAGAGAGAAGTTGGAGCTACGGGATCTACTCCGGCGGCTTCAAGGGCGGCAGCGTCACCTTCAATAGGATCCAGCTAGCAGAACAAGCCGGCACTGGGCAACCCGCTACCCGCCCCGAGTTGAAGTCTGAGGGTAGCGACAAACCTCAACCTGAATCGGAGGGGCGCTCCCGGTAGTGGGTGCCAGGCCTAGACGTTATGCCAAAGAAATGAGCATGCTACGAGGATGGCTAGGTGAGAAGATGACCACGCTGGGTATGTGGCTCTCCCTCGACAAGAACGTTTACCGCCGATTCCATGACGTGATTGTGCCCACGTCCAATGGAACAACCCAGATTGACCATCTTCTAGTTTCGCCATTTGGCTTGTTCGTGATTGAGACGAAGAACTTTAAGGGATGGATTTTCGGATCTGAAGACCAGCCAAAGTGGACTCAATCCCTCTACGGCAAGAAGTATTCATTCCAGAATCCACTCAGGCAGAACTTCCGTCACACGAAGTGCGTAGCCGAATACCTTGAACTCGATCCAACGGTTCTCCATTCCATCGTGTTCTTTATCGGCGAGTGTACGTTTAAGACGCCGATGCCCTCGAATGTACTTCGATCAGGGCTCTCCAGTCATGTGAGATCCTACCAACAGGCCATATTGTCTGACGCCGAGATTCAGCGAATCATGCTGGCCATACAGTCCTTGAAAGACAATCGAGCACTGGACCACCGGAGCCATATGAAGTCGCTTCGAGAGCGTCACTCCTCGACAAGCAAATGCCCGCGATGCGGAGGGGACCTAGTGGAGCGCACAGCTAAGACGGGTGCGAATTCCGGATCGACGTTCCTCGGGTGCTCAGAATTCCCTAAATGCCGATACACAAATAAGGCATAACAAGACGCTCCATCCAACGGCGGGCAATGTTCTTCTTTGAATTCGGGCTTCCATCCCCGCCGTGGATGAGCTAGACGTTAGGAAAATTACGAGAGACACAAATAATTAGATACTCCTTGCGCGCGATGCAAAATCCCGTTATGACACACCTATGAAAGCCAGATGGACTGCCCCTTGGGCGAATTCGGAGGAAAAGCCTGCGATTTATCACACACTTGCTCGGGTGGTGGATAAGCGCTTTGCGTTTGGGGCGGATGATAAGGAACAATTCCGCATCTATATGCGCATGATGGAGAATTTTTCCGGATGCCGGGTGCTGGCTTATTGTGTGATGTGTAATCACTTCCACTTGCTGCTCGAAGTGCCGCCGCGACCGAAAGCCCCGCTGAGCGACGAGCAGTTGCTCAAACGCCTTTCCGCACTGTATTCCAAGGCTTTTGTGGCGACGGTGGCTAAGGAACTAGCAGATGCGCGGCAAAAAGTGGCGCAAGGGCTGGTGACTGATGGCGAAGCTTACGTGCAACGAATCCATGAGCGATTCACCTACCGCATGCATGATTTGAGTGAGTTCAGGAAGACTTTGCTCCAGCGTTTCACTCGTTGGCACAACACGCGGACAAAACGTCGTGGCAATCTTTGGGAAGAGACTTTCAAGAGTGTCATCGTCGAGGACGGACAAGCCTCCAAAACCATCGCCGCTTATATCGATCTCAATCCTGTGCGAGCTGGCATGGTCGCCGATCCGGCGGAGTATCGATGGAGCAGTTATGGCGAGGCGATGGGAGCTACCGGAAAAAGCGGAGCCAAAGCCAAAGCGGGCCTCGTGCGAGCGATTATGGCTGACAAGGGCTGGGAAGCGGATGCGCGGCATTGGGCGGGGAAAATTTCCAAGGAATACCGAATGCTGTTGTTCACTGGAGGTGAGGAGAAAACCAAAGAAGTGATTAATGAGCAGGGCGAGCGAGTCATGAAGGTGGTGAAAAAAGGTATCAAATCTCAACAAGCGATTTCTGAGACCGAGCGACTCGCGGCTGGCAAAAACGTCGAGTTGAGTAAGATGCTGCGATTGAAAGTGCGCTATTTCAGCGATGGCGCGGTGATTGGAAGTCGAGAGTTCGTCGATAACTACTTCGAGCAATGTCGAGAACGTTTTGGGCCCAAGCGAAAAAGTGGTGCTCGGAAAATGAGGGGAAATGCAGAGGCAGCGGAAGGGTCGCTATGGAGCGCCAGAGATTTGAGGCAAGGGATAGGTTGATGCTGCCACGCGCCATGATTTGTGGAATAGGGAGGAGGGACCTTACTGTCCTCTCTTTGGTAGCAGAAGAGTAAGAGGCGACAATAAGGTCGAGGCTCCCTATCCCGACAAGCCATGCGGTGACTTCTGGCTTCTATAAACCATTAGATGGTACTTAATCTCATGCCCGTAGCCAGTGCTGAGCATGCGAACGAACCAAAAGGACGCGAACCATCTTTTTCCCTCCGTGACCGACCTGCGGTGGGATCAGCTTTTTGAGCAAAGTCCTCTTAGCATCCAAATCTTCGCGCCTGATGGACGGACGATTCGCTTCAATCCGGCGTGGAAAAACCTTTTCGGTCTTTCGGATGAAGAGGCGTACGCTTTCAATGTACTACAGGCTCCAGACCTGATTGAGTCCGGTGCGGTTCATTTGATTAGCAAGGCCTTCGCAGGCGAGGTGGTTTTCGTGCCGCCTGTGCCATTTCCTGTGCGCGAAAAACCGCAGACGATTCGTTGGATCGGCGGCACAGTGTTTCCCGTGATAAGCCCGGATGCGGTACTTCTTGAGGTGGTCGTCGTTCACCATGACATCACGGAACTCAAGGAAGCGGAGGAGACCATGCGCCGTCTCAACGAAATCCTCGAAGAGCGCGTGGTGACTCGCACCGCCGAACTCAAAGCCGCCGAGGCGAGTCTCCAAATCGCCCTTGATGCCGAGCGCCAGCTCAACAACATCAAGACCGCGTTTGTGGGCATGGTCAGTCACGAGTTCCGCACTCCGCTTGGCATCATCAATGCGGCGGCGGAAGTCCTGTCCCGCTACCACGACCGCCTCACCTCCGATCAACGTGAGCAACACACGGCCACCATCCTCAGCGCCGTGAGGCGTATGACCGGCATGATGGAGCACATTCTGCTGCTATCTCACATCGACAGCGGAAAATTGGCTCTTTCGTATGTTGAAATTGACCTCGTGGCGTGGCTTTCCAAAACCCTGGCAGAAATCAAACAGACCTGCCCGTCTCAGCAGTTGTGTCCACAGGACGGCCACGCGTCTTGCCTGCTCACTCATGAGATCCGCATGAACATCGACTCATCCGAAGTCCTCCGGCGCGCGGTTCTCGATGAATCCATGCTGCACCACATCGTTGGCAATCTGTTTTCCAATGCCTGCAAATACTCAGCACCGGAGCAGCCGATTGATATTGGCCTACACTACTTGAGTCCGCACCTCATTCTAACCATCCGCGATCACGGCATCGGCATCCCTGAAAATGAGCAGGACCAACTTTTCGACGGCTTCTTCCGCGGATCCAACGTGGGCACGCTTTCTGGAACTGGCCTAGGCCTTGCGATTACACATCGTTGCGTGGAGCTGCTTGGAGGTTCTATCAAGGTCACGAGCCGCTCTGGCTGCGGCACCACTTTCACCGTCACGCTCCCCCTCAGCCCGTCATGACCGAAATACTACTGATCGAAGATGATTCCGATTTGCGCGAACTGCTCGCGATTGCTCTAGGACATGAACGATTCATCGTTCACCGCGCGGCCGACGGGCAAGCTGGCATCAGCCTCGCCCGCCTACACCGCCCTGCTCTCATCCTGTGCGATGTGATGATGGCAGGCATGGACGGCTATGAGGTGCTCGCAGCCCTGCGCGCAGACCCGAAACTTGCGAACATTCCGTTTATCTTCTTATCCGCCTGCGGTGAAAAAAAAGACCTGCGCCTTGGCATGGTCAGCGGTGCCGACGATTACCTAACCAAGCCTGTCAGCATCGACGATCTCTTGGCGGCGATTCGCAGCCGCATCTCACGCCGGGCGGAACTTGCTAGCAAATCACCGGACTTTTCCGATGCCACCCCGCTTCAACGTCTAGGTCTAACCCCGAAACAAGCCGAAGTCCTGCTATGGGTATCCCAAGGAAAGACCAATCCCGAGATTGCCACCATTCTAAGTATTTCCGAGGGAACGGTAAAAAAACATCTGGAGCAAATTTTTGAGAAACTCGGAGTGGGAAAACGTGGTGCCGCCAGTCTCATTGCGATGGAGGCACTCGTGTCCTAACGGCCAACGGCGTTAGTTAATTTGCACGTGTTAGCATTCTGGTGGGCGACATACGTCCAAAGACGAATATACATGCTCAAAAAATTTGGGCACGGTGCGTTGCTTGCAACATCAGTGACGGTGAAGTCATCACTCGATCACGCCGCCCCCGATCTTCCACGCAAACCGATTGATACATCATGCAAAAACGACCTATCTTGAAAATACCCATGCTCTTACTGAGCCTGTTCGCGGGATTTTTCTTCATCGGAGGAACGTTGCTGGCGCAATCCATAAACTCGACCTCCATCATCGGCTCCAGTGACTATATTTATGACGGTGATGAGACGGACAGCGACGGATTGACCAACCGCCATCTCCGACAAGTCACGGCAAATGTCACACTGCCTGCGGGTGGCACCTATCGGGTGTTATTCAACATCCTGAACCCGGCGGATGTCTTCATGGGATCGTTGGTGGTGAGCATCCCGTCTTACACTTCAAACGTGGCGTTTGATGTCACTGGCTCGCTCAACCCAAGCTCCCGACTCCTGCCGCACATCGATCACCGCTTGCAGGCCCGTTTGCAACAGTTGAGCGGCACTAACTGGATCACGGTCAACACCCGGACGTCTGCGCCCCGCCAGTTCTGGCATTTCACCAACACCTCCAGCGTGGACGCGCCAGTGAATGTCATCGCCACCGAAACATCCTCCAATTACGGCCGCACCCACATATTAGAAACGAACGCCGGGGCACGCACCATTCATGTGCCTGTGAACTACACCTTGCGCCGCTACGATGCCTATGCCTCGGCCGCAGTGAGTTCCTCGATCAGCGTGAGGTTCAATTATGAACTGAGAAATGACCTGGGAACCTTGATTCATTCCGGGTCACAGGATGCCTCGATTTCCTGCCCCAGCCACTCGACGGCTTCGCCGGGCGGCATTCCGATTTCAATCGCCTCGGAAACCAGCGGACAAGTCATCGTGATGATTGACCCACCGACGCAACTGGCCAGCGCCTCGCGCACCTACAACGTCAAAACGACCATCTCACACATCGAAAGTGGTTCCTCATACACGCCTGGAAATTCCATCACCTTGGCAAACCAGCGGATGCTGCATTTCAGCGGTCTTCTCGCCTGCAACGATGTGAACACGGTGTTTGTGAGCTTGGGGAACACTCCCACCGCAGGCGCGGTCACGCTGCCCTACGTGGCGACGACCATTGCGATTGATCCTAACAGCGGAGCACTTGCCACCGGATATACTTTCGGCGGCGGTCCGGCGGTAAACGTAAGATTGCACGATGATGGTCACGCAGAGCTGCTCTCGGGTTCGTTCAACGTCAACGGCCCCTCGCCAGACATCGATACCATCAAC
This sequence comes from Akkermansiaceae bacterium, assembly GCA_041740475.1. GTDB lineage: Bacteria > Verrucomicrobiota > Verrucomicrobiia > Verrucomicrobiales > Akkermansiaceae > Luteolibacter. Next base: position 9,941 of record JBGSLX010000010.1, read on the forward strand.
AACGTGACTTTCCAGCGCGGTCAGATCAATCTGCACCCTGCGGGAGCCTCGACGACGATCACTACCACGCTGCCGGCTGGTGTGGGATATGCCACCACGGCGGCCTCTCCAGTGCTGGAGTGCGATGCGGTGTTCTATTTGCAGGGCTTGGATCAAAATCTGGACCCCAAGGCCACCACCATGACGATGAGCGGCCCGCTGTTTGTCACAGAGGAAACCAAGCCCCTGCGCGTGGCTGCTAGCAGTCTGGTGTGGCAGTTGGGATTGGGCCGTTTTGATTTGGTTACCACCGGAGTTTCCTCGGTGCGCAAACCGCTGCTAGATATACTAAATACCACCACGGTGAACAACACCGCGATGAAGACCAAGCGGTCCAATGACCACTGGTGGAATGGGGTCACCACTGCTAGCGGCGTGACCATCAGCGCCACCGCTGCCCAAGGCGGCCGCCTCTCCGGTCAAGTCGGTCTCGGCGCAAATACGTTCCGCAGCCATCTTCCGTATGATGTCAACCTCGCCCCTGCATCCGTCAGCGTGGCGACCATCACGGACGACTTGATCGACGCGAGTTCCAAACTGGCTGGGGTGCCAGCCACCACGCTGCGCTATGAACAAACCTGCCCAGAAGTGGACGACTGCGCGGGGGCTGGCAGTTTCACCACCACGCAGAGCATGACGTTTACGAACAGCGAGCTAAACATCACCCCAGACGGTGGCTTGCATGCGGTCACCACGATCAGCTCCGGCGGCCTGCTGGGCTGGGGTTATGTGAACACTCTGAGCCGGCCCTCCCAAAATGTGGAAACACCATTCACGCAGGGAAATTTCTATGCATCTGGCCACTTCATCCGGGGTGATCAGAACCATCTCAGCATCGACCAAGCGCCCACGGTGATTTCCCTTCAAGGCCGCATGCCGGGTGCCCTTAGCACCGTGGAAACGCCCGGCACTGCCCCGTACGATACGGGATTGGCCGATTATCCGGGGCTGAATTTCCGAGTGACAAGCGGTCAGCAAGGCAAGAGCTACCTGTGCGGACTGGCGGCGGGCTTTGGCCCGTATGATTTGAAAACGCGGAGCAAATACTACACGCGCTTCTCGGGTGTCTCCGGCATCCACGATGCGATCAACGGCACCTTTCCGAGCACTTCCGAATTGTTCGGCTATCTCTTCACGTTCTCCAATTACGGTCTGTCATTCCTGTCTAACGACAACGTGCTTTCCCGCACCAACGGCTCAATCGTGGTGCCCGAGCCGTCGAACTTCACCCAAGCCTTGGAAAAAATCAGCTTCACCTGCCAGGGCAGCGTGAAGGAAGCAAAAGTGCCCAGCGTGGATGGATTGAAAGAACTCGATTACTGGAATGTCGATTTCAAGCCGATGTCGATCAAGTTCCTCGCCGAGAGCGTCTGCAATCCGGCGAGTGCGCGGTTGGTCATCGGCATGGAAACCAGCGCCGCCCACATCAGCGAAGCACTGTATGGGAGAGTGGGCTTCCAGCCGAGCGGGCAGATCATTCGCCCATCCGATAACTATGCCAATATCACCTCCGAGTTTTCGCTGGCTGGTCCCTTCGAAGTGGACGGCCCCACGGGCGAGACCTATCCGATATCTGCGGTGCGCGGTGCTTATCTGAATCACGCAGCAGACCATCCGGATGGCCCGGGTTTCTGGAACGTGGCTGCCACCGTGAATGTGCCGTTTTTTGAAGATTTAAAAACTCACATTCACCTCAGCGGCGACAACGACGCGACCATCTCCCCAGTTTACATGATGGGCGGCTGGCCACGTGCGAACTCTGGCACTCCCAACCGTGGTTGGGCGACTGGCGTGAACCAGTCGAAAAATTATTTCACCGACCCCGAATTCGATGCCTCCCACACTGGCTACCCGCTGCCTGTGAGCGTGGACACTTACCGCGACATCACCGAGACCGGAGCGCCATCGGACGAAAGCTATCTGTGCCGGGCTCAACAGTCGTGGTTAGATACGATCACATTTGATTACCCGCTCGACTGGTCTTCATCTGGCCGGAATTTCGTGGGGCACAAGGTTCACGTGAACGATCTTTACGTGCTCAACATCCAGCACCAAGTGGACTGGCTCACCGCAGAAAATGCCAAGCTAAGCTTCGGCGCAAAATACGATGGTCTGCCACAAGTTCACTTCAGCAATCTATTCAACGACAAGGCTGAGGAGGCGCTGAAAGACGTAGAATCCTTCGTAGATGCCACGTCCCAAGAAGTGTTCGATGAGCTCATCGGCGGCGTGGACAAGTTGGCAAGTCTGCTCCAAGACCAGATAGACGACGTGCTCAATGACGTGCTGGATGAGGGGATTGACCAGTTTTTCGACCCGATGTGTCAGGAAATCCAAGATGCCCTCAATGGCATCGGCGCCAACAACTGCCAGCAGGTCATCGATCAATATGTTCGCAACAACCAGTTGCGAACCATGCTGAACAATCTGGCTAACAACATCAACCAGCCCACCAGCGTGCTCAACAGCATCGACCAGCGGCTGCTCGCTGCGGACCGCTCGATCGGAGCGATCACCGGGCAACTGATGGACGGGACGGCGGTGCCAAACTCTCTGCTCGGTGATCTGGACAACTCCGGCCAAGCCATCAATGACCTCGTGCTCGGCCTGATCAACAGCCACCTCGGAAACGTGGCCCAAAACCTTGGAATCACCACCATCAGCGATGCGGTGCAAAAAGGTGTGAACGATGCAAAGCCCCAGCTCACCCAATTGGTCAACCAGTTGAAGTCGCTGCAATCACAGCTCAAGCAGGTCCATGAGGAACTCGCCAACGCAGGAGCTTTCATGCAGGAGGTGCAGAAAATCGTGAATGACGCCACGAGTCAGATCGACGACGTTTGCGACAGTGTGGCGGATAGTCTGGAGGAATACGTCTGCGGCTTCCTGCAACAGGACATCCCGAATTTCCTCAACATGAAGGACCAGCTCAGAGACGAGTTGAAATCCAAGCTGAAAGACTACCTCTACGCGAGCCAGTTCATCGCCGACATCCAGAAGGCGGTGAAAGAGAAGGCTTACGACATCAAGGCGGCTTATGACGAAGCCATCGACAGCGTCTTTGCGCAGGTGCGACACATCATCATCGACGTGGTCGGCAAGCACATCGCGGAGTTTGAGGATGAAATCAACGGCGTGCTCGGAGATCTAGGCGACAAGTTGGGTGCCGGGCAAATGACCGGTTACGCCCACATCAATGGCGATTCCATCAAGCTGCTGCGCCTGAACGGTGAAATCTCGTGGAAGGTGCCGGAAGAACTCCGCTACAACGGCTATTTCCAAATCAAGGAGCTGGACTCCACCGGACCCAATGGCTGCTCGCCACCAGGCCAGCCTCTAACTGAAGTCACTTGCGGGGCGGAGAACATCAATTTGAAATGGATCGGCAAGGGCATGCGGGGCAGCGTGGGCGGACGTTTCACCTTCCAGCAATCGCAGGGCATCGTGACGCCGCTAGGCTTCGGCGGAAGTCTGGAAATGAGCGAGGGCGAGCTGACCATCGGGACCCTAAAGATCGACAAGTTTGGGGCTGCGGCCATGTTCGGAATCGATAATCCCAACACACCGACCAACGAACTGGAGGCGTATCTAGCAGCCACCGTGGGAGCGAAGTTTCAAAAATACCGGCTTGAAGGCGGATTATTCCTCGGTCGCACCTGCACGCTAACACCACTGGAAATGGTCGACCCAGACGTCGCTTCCATAGTGGGCCAAGCTCCTTTTACAGGCGGCTATGCGTATGCGGAGGGCTGGTTCCCCATCTACAATGCGAGCTGTGCGTTCAACATCACGCTGGGTGCTGGCGTCGGCGTATTTTACTTCGTGGAAGGCCCTACATGGGGCGGGCGCTTGTTTGGTGCCGTGAGTGGTGAAGCGCTGTGCCTGCTGCAAATCGGCGGCTCACTCAACCTCGTGGGAGTCAAAGCGGGGGACGACTTCCGTTTCAAAGGCACTGGCAAGGTTTTTGGTTCTATCGGTCCTTGCGATGCCTGCGTGGAGTTCAACAAGAGCCTCAAAGCCACCTTCATCGATGGCGAGTGGGATATCGACTATTAATCACCTGCCGCTGATCTCATCCTTCAACTATCTATATTTTTTTCATGAAACTGATCCAACTACTAGCGGTCGCGATTCTCGGTCTTACCGCAAGTTCTCTCAAAGCCCAGGACACCTTCGATAAGATGGTCTATTGCGTGGGCACCACTGCGCAGTCGGGCTCAGATCACTGGGCCTACGTGCTTTTCCAACCCACCCAGCTCGATCTACTGGATGGCAAGGCGGTAGCCGTCTATCAGCAGAACGGTGGCGCTGGAGCCTTTCAACTCAAGAGCGTGATTGCCGGTCCGCAGATCGATCCCAGCGTGATCAAGCCGCTGCTCGCCCGCTCGGAAAGCCTGGGGCAAAATCTTCCTGAGCTTCATGAAGCGGTGAATTCGATGTTTCAAGACATGGTGCCTGATGTCTCCGTGCCGCTGGAGGAGAAGGTGTCTGCCATCATCCTTGGTTCCATCGGCAATGCCGAAAAACGCAAAGTCCTGTTCTTGCTGGCCCGCCAGCACTCCGGCATGGCTTTGGTGATGGGCCAAGCGGTGGCGGTGAAACTGCCCGCAGCAGGAAGCTATACCTTTGAGCTCCGGCTTCGCGGAGATGTCGCGACTGCCGCCACGGCCACTGGGGATGAAGGTGTGCTGGGCCGCGTGACCCTGAACACCGCGGCTCCACTGGTCTTGCCTGCACCCGGCCAGCCCTTCCACGTGGAGTCTCTCAACCCCGACGGCACGCCATCTCCAAAGGGCAACTTGCACGCACAACTTCGCTGGGCGACCCCGAACGCGCTGCGTGAAGTTTCCCTCTCACAATATGGCTACAACCTCTACCGCATGACGCCGACTCACGTCTTGAGCAGAAATTATCAAGTCACTCCGCCGACCCGCGCCCAGCTCACTGCGGATCTAGCAGGCGGCCACGCCACCCGGATCAATCGCCTGCCGATTCTTACGGAACGCGATTACGACTCGGTGACGGTGGTGGATCCAGCCAATGAGACCTATTTCGTCGCCGACGACAACCGGCAGTTCGACGGAGGCACCTCGTTTGAAGATGGTTCCAGCTTCTGGTATTTCGTCACTGCGCGGGACATCCTTGGAGTGGACGGCACCGTCTCGGCAGGGCTCAACGTGACCATGCGGGATTGCGTTGCCCCCACGCCACCCACGGCGCTGAAAGTGACAAACGAAAGCACCTTCGCTGCGGACGTGACCAAACAATGGTTGCGGGTGAAATGGACTTCTCCTGAGGCCAACGACGCCTCCGGTTTGTTGAAATACTACGTTTACCGTTGGACCAATATCGACCAAATCGCCGCCAGCCAACGAACTTCCCCACCGTTTCCCAACGCGAACCTGATTGCCACAGTGAACCATGTGGATGGCACCACCGAATACTTTGTGGACGACCTGAATCTCCCCGGCTCCCCCGTCCAGCCTGTCAATGACGGCATTTCGTTTTGGTACACCGTGCGGGCCGTGGATGACAGCAGTTGCCAAAATGTCTCCGGCAACAGCGCACCTGAATTCGGCGTGCTGCGTGACCGCCAAGGCCCGCCTGCCCCCGAAGGCAGCGTGCTCATCAATTGCTACCATCCTACAGTCAGCTTCAGGGATGCAGTGATCACCACCGACGCCAGCGCCGACCTCAACCGCACGCAAATTCATGCAAACCTTCTCGCGGAAGCCGTCAGTCCAGCCATCACCGAGAACGACACTGCGGAGTTTTACGCTGGCGGCACCCTCATCGGCCAAGTGCCGTTCCGCATGGAAGACGGTGACCCGGCGCTGCGGGCTCGCCTGCTCTATGACCAAGAGCCCGGCCTCACCAGCATCCGCGAGATCACTTGCCGAATCCGCACCGCAGCGGGCCAGCTTTCTGCGATCGCCTACAGCACGGGTTCATACTCCCCTAACAATAACAACACGCAGACGGTGAATTTCACCTTCGATGCCGATGTCACCGAGAACACTTATCCCGCAGGCAGTGAAAACGATTGCGGCGACAAACATCAGCCGATCAATCCGGTCTCTGGCGAAATGAACTATCCCACCGTCACGATCATTCCGCCCACCGCCTCCCGCGAATACAAGGTGTATCGCCGCATCGACAATGGCCCGCTGTCCCTGATCAAACAAGGAACCTACGCTGCGGGAACTGTGGTGCCATTTTCAATCGAAGACGACACCGTCCCCGCCCTGCCATGTGAAGTTTGTTACTATCTGCAATGCTTTGACGAACACGGCAACGCCAGTCCGATGTCGCTGTTAGGCTGCATCGAAAACTGCGGCAAGCTACCCGAGCCCATGCTCGCTGGACTGGAAGGCACGGGCAACTCTGCCACGCCGAAAGTGAAAGTGAAATGGTTCTGCCCGCCTGCCGGTGTCACTCGCTTTGAAATCCTGCTCCACCGCAGCAGCGGAAACTATAACCTAACAGGATCCGGACTTTCCCCCGATAAAGCCGCGCATCCTAATTTCGTTCCATTCGATGGCGGGGCAGACAAGTTTGATTTCACGGTGTTTGAAACGGCTTCGTTGCAAAGCCAAGTCGGTGTTTCCGCCGAGCACAGCGTGGAATTGCCCTGCGCACTGGGCGATGTCCATCGGGTCATGGTCCGGGCCGTCGGGCCTGGCGTGTATGGCAGCCGTTGCGTGGGTCCGCTGAGCAATGGCGAGCAATTTTCATGGACGGGAAGTTCGGCCAGCAACGCCATCGACGTGCCTTGGCCCGCGCGTCCGCTACCCGCGCTGGACAATGCGTTTGTCGCCGGCCTCACCACCCACTGGCTCAACGTGCCAGCCCGGCCATCTCTCGGTGCAGGCGTCCGCATCGGCTACTACACCATCAGTGACCGGGGTTGGGAAATCGCTCCCACGCTCGGAAACAACGGCGAAATCCAGCAGACGATCATGAACGCCACCTCTTCTCCGCAATCGTTTCTCTATAAAAACAAAGAGCTCGGTGATAACGAATCGGGAAAATACGCGGGGACGCTGTTGCCCTACGCTCTGTTCCGCTATCAGGTGCCTAACACGAAGTTCGCTGTCGTGAGTGGCGATGTCACCCAAGTTTCGCCGATGATGGAGGAGATTGCCTACCACACCACCACCTACTCCAGCGGTGGGACTCCGGTGCCTGCGCACATTCTAAAAGACCCATTCATCGCCGGCATCCCCCACGCGTCCATTCCTGACAACGGCGACACCATGGGTGCCTATCTCTACGCGCTTGACCGCCAGCCAGTCGTCCGGGGAGCGGAATACAAGTATCTCTTTGTCCGCTTCAATGCCCGCACCAAAGAAATCGACCGCATCATTCCTGCCAGCGGCAGCGTGACCATTCCATAACGTTTCATCCCACTCACCCATTCCCATGAAAACTTCCTTTCTGATTGGTAGCGCCGCTCTGGTCTGCGTGGCGGCCACGAACGCAGCCGCCGCCGTGGTGAACGAAACGTCCGTCGAATTCGCCTCCAGCGGCGACTTCAACGGCGATGGCATCACCGACGTGGTTCTGGTGCAGCGGGCTACAGGAGTTTACCGCGTGGGCTACGGCTCAGCGGGTGGTGCCCACACCTGGGGCCAACCGCAGTCCGGCGGTGTGGCAAACGTGACCGCCGTGGCCACCGGCAAAATAAACTCCACCACGCAGGACAGCGTGTTTTTTGCCTCGGTGGACGGGAATCGCATCACCTACGTCACACCGAGTCACGCGGCTTATAATGCGCACACGGATTTCATGGTGGCGGGCGTAGGTCCGAAAATTCTGGCCAGCGTGGACATCCCATCGGTGGGCAACTCCGCACACCTCGATCTGGTCACCGGTAGCATCTACAACCCCGTGGTGCAGTCGTCCTCGCTACGCAGCTATCGCAGCACCGGGAACAACAACATCAGCCAGATCGGCTCGGTCGGCTCCACCGATCAGTGGCTGCGAGCCATGACCTTGAAGCCTAACACATCCGCGGCGGAAATGGTGCTGGTGCAGCGCTCCACCGGTGCAAACGAGGCCTTCACGCTTTATTCCGTGGCCAGCGGCACTCCCTCCAGCACGGCGATCGCCGCCACCGGATTAGCTAACGGCTCGCAGATTGTTTTTGGAAATTTCGACTCCGCACAGACGGATCTCATTTCTTGGGTGCCGGGCTCCGCAAACGTGGTGACCCGCCGCATCAATGCCGGAGCTAACGGATTTGCCAGCACGGTCAATCGCACGCTTCCACTGGCCGCAGAACAGCTTGTGGTGATCCACAATGGCAGTGCGAGTCAGGTGCTCTGCCTGCACAGCAACGGCAGCGTGGTGGTTTACGATTTCACCTCCGCCGCTGGATTCACTGCCGTAGCCACTTTTCCGCTCAGCGCATCCAATGGCGTGCCCTCCGGTGCGGTGGCCACGGGCAACGGTGCCTTTCGACTGCTATTCGCACCTGCGTCCGGACAAGCATCCCACAAGCTGTCGCGTTTCACGGCTCCCGGCGGAGCATGGACTCATCAGGGCGATGAAAATTTACCGAAAGCCACGGCCATCGCTGGCCAGAGCAATGTCGTCTTTCTCGATGCGCCACCATTCGTCAATGCGACGGCCCGAGTTTTGAAACGAACGGCGGTGGGTGATTGGACCGAACTAGTCACTGCCGCCGGAGCGCCAGCGGCGGCCACCGCATCATGGCGGGACGACCTCGGCGCGGCGACGGGGCTCGGTGCATTGAATTCCCAAGCTCTGGGCAATACGCCCGGCGGATTTCAGCATCTGCTCTACAACCAATGGCGGCCCACCATTTCCCTCTACTGGCTGGAAGGCATGAACGGCGTGGTGAATGAAGAAGTGAAAGCGTCCCCAGAAGGTGGCACCTTTGCTGCGAGCGTGTCCGTCGCGCTGAGTTCGCGGAATGGCACCAGCACCATCTACTACCGCACCAGTACCAGCGCCGCCTTCGCCGCTTACACCGCGCCAGTGGTGATTTATGGCGACACGACTTTGGAAACCTACGCGTTTACCAGCGGCCAAGCATCCGCCATCCAGCGCATCAACTATCTCTTTACCAGCACGCCAGAAAGTCAGGACGCGGACGACGATGGCGTCCCAGATTTCGTAGAGCGCCATCTGGGCATTGATCCCAGCGGCGGCCAAGACACGGACGGCGATGGGTTTACTGATCTTGAAGAAGTGCTAGCAGGCACTGGTGTGAACGACCCCGCCAGCAAACCCGCCCAACACGACGACTCCCCTGCGCGTTTCGACATTGCTGCGACCGTGGTCGGTCTCGACGGGGTGCTTAACAGCGTCGCCGCACCGGTTAACGGCGAAGAACTCACCGCACGCGATGTGCAGGAATCCCAGCTCGGCGTGGGGTTGACCTCTGGAAACACTGGCACCGTGAACCTTTCCGCCACGCCGGTGGAAAGTGATCTGCGGCTGCTGACTCTAGCCACCGCAGCGAATTTTCCACTCATCGGAGCCACGCCGGATGCGGACATCGGCAGGGAAATCGTGGGACTCATCAACGTGCCCGATGGCGTCAACACGGAGGTGGCCTTTGATTACAATTTTACTTCTGCCGCCACCCAACCCGCCGCTTGGATCTCCGCCGCTCAAGCCGCCTACGCAGCAGCAGCCCCGAGTGCGGTGGCGACCACGTTAGACGCTACTGACACCCTCGTTACCGCGCTTTTTGAGTGGGGACTCACCGGTGTAGCGCATCAGCGCGGCTATCTCGCCGCCAACGAGCAGCTTTGCTTCACCAAGTGGCGTCCCGGCGATGAAATTGACAACGACTTGAAGGCACTGACACCCAGCGAGCTTCGTTCGTTGGAAATTCCACCTTCGCCAGCCGATGCTGAAACGACCGCTTGCGTGCTCATCCGCGAATCCCTCACCGCCCTGAACGCCGCAGTGGAAAGCGCTGGCAGCGAGGATCTCCGGGCGGTGTGCAACGAAATCTACCGGGTCAGCAGTTGTTATGGCAACGCCTCGCCTGGCACCTTCAAGGCGCCACTGGATGCCTTGCGTTATTTCATCTGGACGGGAACTTTGCCCTCGGGCTACGCGGAGGAGTTTATCCTGCCGCCTGCACAGATCAGCTCTGCGGTGGATAGCATCCTTCCGCTGATTGAGGGAGCCATTTTGACCCGTCCATTGGTCAGCTTGACCGTTGGCCAAACGACGCTGCCCGTGGCTGGTGCTACCGTCGTGGACAGCCTGCCCAGCGGCCCGAGCTACGTGCTGATCGATGAACTCGGCCAGTCATTCGAGCTTCCTGAAACCTTCGACCTGCCCGCGAGTAGCGTCATGACTGTCATTGGCTACAATGATCGACCTCAACGCAACGGCCTTGATTCCATCGAGGTGGTGTCTGTTTTCATCACCGCGCTTGGAGCACCCAGCCCCACCGACACCGATGGAAATTTACTACCAGATTCGTGGGAGCTCGCGTTCTTCGGCGCCATCGGCCAAGACCCACATACCAGTGGCGATGGCGGTCCGTTTTCGAAGTTACAAGAATACTTCGAGGGCACCGACCCCGGTTGCGCGATGGATGCTCCTGCCGCCATGCCGGAATACATGGGCGTGACCAACATGCGCATCGCAGCAGAGGGTCCCTCAAATGCCACCATCCGGCTCGAATTTGACTTTCCCGCATCTTATACCGACCGCGTAAAAGGGATGTTCGAATCTAGCAGCAATTTGAACGATGACTGGGACCTCCTCGCCGAGGGCACCGCCACCAGAACCGGCTTCGTCCTCCTGACCACCGCCAACGCTCCAAGGAAATTCTTCCGTGGCCAGGTGCTACTGCGTTAGTAGTGGGCGCCAGTTATTAATTTAATGAGTCATCGGCGGGTGAGGCTCGTTCCGAACGTTTTTCCCATTGGGGTTGAACCCAGAGCTGCCGACCTGCACCCTCTCCTCACCAAACGTGCCCTAGGCCGCGACATCTCAGGACTTTCTGCTTATGAATCATGAATGACTCACACGAAGACACGAAGGCACGAAGGGATGCGGAAGAGCTATCTGCAATCGTGGTGGATTGTGGTTACAAATTGCATATCGAGGCTGGGCCTGGGTTGCTTGAGACGGTTTATGAAGTGGTTTTGGCCAAGATGCTTGCCGATCAAGGATTGGTGGTGAAACGGCAGGTTCCGGTTCCGATCAAGTTGATGGGAATGACATTCGAGGAAGGTTTCCGTGCTGACATCATCGTCGAAGACAGGCTTTTGATTGAATTGAAGTCAGTCGAAAACCTTCTCCCTGTTCATTCCAAACAAGTCCTCACCTATCTGCGTCTGCAGAAGCTGCCGCTGGGACTTCTCATCAACTTCGGAGCGCCCACTTTCAAAGACGGCTGCAAACGCATCGTCAACGGTCCTCAATCTTTCGGGAACTCACTCCTGCGGGTGAATCAGCGGACTCACACGAAGCCACGAAGGCACGAAGAAGAGGAAGGAATGTTATGATCAAGAAATCAATAAACCTTCGTGCCTTCGGTGCGTCAGGCCAAGCCTGTCATCTCTATTGATCTGAAACGTGATCAACATGTCAAATAAGTGTCCAACATGTAGCCAATCCGGCGTCGAAAGGAGCAATCCCCAAGGCGAAGCCCGGTGCGGCGAACCTGCGAGCCGT
>JBGSLX010000011.1:0-3843 GCA_041740475.1 Akkermansiaceae bacterium
CCTCTGGCTCGGCGGCCTCGCCTCTGGCTCGTTTTATGTGCCTTACAAAGGCGTGAAAAAATGGTCTTGGGAGACCTACTGGCTGGTCGGTGGTTTTTTCTCGTGGATCATTTGCCCGTGGTTGTTCGCCACTTTGATGACCAAAGACGTGATCGGCGTGCTCAGCCGCCAATCCGCTTCCACGCTCGGCTGGACCTATCTCTTCGGCGTGCTTTGGGGCACCGGTGGTCTCACATTTGGCTTGGCGATGCGCTACCTGGGAATGTCGCTCGGCATGGGTGTGGCGCTCGGTTATTGCGCGGCGTTCGGCACGCTGCTGCCGCCGATCATCAAGACCTTCGCGCCAGATATTCCGGTGGCGGAGTCGATTGTGCAGATCGCCTCCACCCTGCCCGGCCAGATCACGCTGCTCGGAGTCGCCGTCTGCATTGTCGGCATTTGGATCGCGGCGCTCGCCGGTGCGACCAAGGAAAAGGAGATGTCCGCAGCGGAAAAAACCAAGTCGATCACTGAGTTCAATTTCAAGAAAGGCATCATGGTCGCCACATTTTCCGGTATCATGAGCGCCTGTTTCAGCTTCGGTCTCACCGCTGGCGAGCCGATTGGCAAAGAATCCATCGCTGCGGGCACGGATCCTCTGTGGTCGGGTTTGCCGAGTTTGATCGTGGTGATGCTCGGTGGTTTCACCACCAACTTCATCTGGTGCGTGCTGCTGAACATCAAGAACGGCAGCGGTTATGAATACCTCGCGACCGAGCAACGTCGCGCTGCTTCTGCGACAGGCAGCGACCTGCGCATCCCGCTGCTGACGAATTTCCTGTTCTCCGCGCTCGCTGGGACGACTTGGTATTTCCAGTTCTTCTTCTTCTCGATGGGTCACACCAAGATGGGCGGCTCTGATCCGGAAGGATTTGGCTTCACCTCGTGGACTCTGCACATGGCCAGCATCATCATTTTCAGCACGATGTGGGGCTGGATTTTCAAAGAATGGAAAGGCTCCAGCAAAAAAGCGCACACCTTGATCGCCACCGGCATCGCCACGCTGATTTTCTCCACCATCATCATTGGTCTCGGCACCTGGTTGAAAGGCTCAGGCGGCGGGCATTGAGGAGGAGGGCTCAATGCCTTCTGCGCAGATTGCTTAGCGAGTGACCGTCACTTGGAATTCCTGCCAAGCGGTGTTCTCCAACTTGGCGTTCAAGGGTGAGGTTTCCCATGCGATCCAGCGAAAATTACCGAGCGAGGAGCCAGGCCGCGCACGCAGTGAAGCGGCGATATAATCTTCCGCACGGAGAGAGAGGGTGTCGATGCTGCCTAGCGGAGTGAACTTGGTGGCGTCCTGAACGTTCCAGCCGGGATCGCTTTTGGAATCACTGCCATAAATGGTGACAAGCTGGCGGCCGCGACTTTTGTTTTTGTGGAATGACCACGAGCTGATGGCGGTGACGGGTTTCACTGCGCCGAGGTCCATTTTATAGATTCCCCCCGGGGTGCCATTGGGAAAGATCGGCCCGTAGCCATCGGTAAGGACGCCATCAGTCAGCGTGGCGAGCGGCTCATTGCTCACCTTGCCACTGGCGGTGACGACCACATCGTCTGTGGGCAAAGGAACCCATTTGGTGAAGCCTTTTGCATCGTCGCTCGTTTCCGTTCCGATGAAGGAAGTGTTGGCAAGAGTGAGTTTTACGAGCTTCTGGTCGCGGATCACATTCAGATTGAGCGGCGTGCTGCCAACGCTATTGAGCACAGCGAAAAGGTTAGCGGTATTGGATACTTTTTGACCATTGGCTCCTTGAATGAGGTCGTTGTCCTTAAGGCCGGATTTTGCGGCCTCTGAGCTGGTAGGAACTTTGACAATCTGCACTCCGCCATCGTCCTTGCTCACTCCGAATGCGGAAAATTCTTCGCCCTCGATGTCGCGCACTGGCGCACCCAGCCAATACAGCGCCATGTCCGATTTCACCCGGGTAACGCCGTTGGGCATTTTCAAAGCCGGGATGACCGGGGTCTTGGCGATGGATTTGAGCGACGCTTTCTTCACGCCGAACTGGTCCATCGGGAAATTCTTGAAGCCGAGCTTCAGCGCCGGAGATTCGTCCGCCACGCGGAAATCGCCGGACGCGGGATTGAGGAATTTCGGATCGCCCACGAGCGAATTGGCATCGCTGCCGGAGTCGAGATGCTTCGTGCGGTCCGCTTCGGTTAGAAAGAGGTTGCGGTCGATAAGCGTGCCCCAGCCGTCTGGTTGTCTGACAGGGGAGTGGGCTCTCATGACGATGTTTTGATAGAAGGCGCTGGCGCTGTCGTCGAACCACACGTGCGCGTGTAAACCGTTGTTCACCATGATATTATTATAGGCTTTGCGGCCATAGCCTTCGCGGAGCTTGAGGCCTCCGGCGAGCATGAGGTTTTGATAGATTTCGTAGTTGCTGGAGCCGTCGTCGAGGTCGATGTCCCAGCCGTGGTCGCAGCGCCAGCGGCTGTCGCGGATGACGGTGGTTTTCATGGCATCAAGGTAAGGGAGTTTGGGGTCCTTTTTGATTTCCGGCTGGGAAACGGTGTGGTGTTTGAATGACCAGAAGCGGTCGCGGCCCCAAGAGTTGAACGAGCCGTGGTCGTGAGTTTCTAAAACCGTGTCGAAAACATCGCAGCGCTCGATGAGGTGACCGCCCCATGTGCCTTCGCTGATGTTGATGCCAGAGCGGGCGCAATCGTAGATCGAGGTGTCTCTCACTGAAATGTTGCTGGCCATGGAAATCTGCACGGCGGCAGGCTGGCGCTCGACCCGACCAATGCCGTGGATGAGGCAATCCTCGACGGCGGACGCGGCGGGAGAGTTGTCAGTCTTTGGTCCGGGCGTGCGATCAATCTTGGTAAGATTATTGGATTGAGCGTATTCGAAAAGCGGATCGCGCACTGCGGCAGGATCGCCGACGAAGCAGACACCACTGCCGCCAGCTTCATGGATGTGGCAGCCTTTGACGAGGGTGCGGCGGTTGTAGAAGTTGACGAAAACGGCGTTGCCACCGACTTGGTCGAACTCACAGTCAAGGATGCTGATGTTTTCCGTGCCTGTGAGAAGCACAGCGCCGCCGCGATAAATGGTCCAGTCCGAGCGCAGGAGCGGTTCCTTGGTGTCCATGAAGGTGCGGGCGGCATGGCGATAGGTGAAGCCTTTGAGGGTGATGTGTTTCACCGCTTGATTGGACGAACCTTGAAACTCGATCAGGTGGCGGAGGCGGACGACTTCGACGTTGGCCTTCGCGAGATCCATGCCGGGCTCGGGCTTGAAGTAGAGCGTGTTGGTTTTTGCGTTGTGGAACCATTCGCCGGGTGCATCGAGTTCCTCGAAGATATTCTCCACCATGCGGAAGTCTTTGTGCATGCCCATCTGGCGGTTGTTCTGCCAACCGCCTTCGTAGGCGACGCTGCCGTCTGGCTTCTTGCCGGTGATGCGGTAGTGGTAGCCGCCCCAGCGTGCGGAATGCATGGCGTGAATGTAGCCACCCGTGGGATCGGCCCATTTTGCGGCACGCTCTTTGGAAAAGGCATCAGCGGAAAATCCCTGATAAGCGTCTGTGGTCTTCTGCGGATCGTAGTTTGGATACCGCGCCATGCGCTGGCGCGTGCCGTCGATGAAGAGCTGATCGATGGACAGGCCTGAGGGCGTGTTGGCGCGGAAGACGCCATCGCCTGTGGCTTGCCATTTGAGGTCGAGCTTTGCCCCTCCGCTGAGCACCGCCTTGCCTTCATTGACGGCTTGGTAGCGGACCGGAAATTTCTCGGACCCAGAGTCTGCAGCGGTGAAGATGAGCGTTTCTGGCAAATAGTGGACGCCATCCG
>JBGSLX010000012.1:0-15967 GCA_041740475.1 Akkermansiaceae bacterium
AGCTGAGGCAGCTCGATCCCGTTTGTTCCCCCCTAAATCCCCAAGGGGCCTTCTCCCCTCCCGTCCCCCAGGGGAGCGGGGGGAGACTTTTCAATAGCCCTTCTGTCCGTATCCGGCGTGGGTAATTCTAATTGTCGCTGGACAGCATTTCCCACGAGGGCATCGCGGTGATTCTGGGCGAGGGTGCGGAGTGCGAGGAAGTCCTTGCGCTGGAGGTCGAGTTTTACTTTGGCCATGATTTTAGGGTGGTTGGGATGTCAATTCAGGGATGACGATCCTTGTTAATCAGGAAAAACGGTGGGTCTGCGAATGGTTTTCGATGCCAATTCTGACACAGCAACCTGCTTGCCAAAGCCCGGCAATCGGTGTTAGTGCGCACACCATGACCCCATTTCTACCCCGCAATGACGTCATACCGATGCCGCCCTGAGGTAATGGCGGGCACAGGATGAGGGCAGGTTTTACCCTCCTGTGGGTCATTCCAATGGCACCATGATCTCATAGTGAGCACCCAATGAGGTCATTTTTACCATTCCATGGGGTCATGGTGAGCACAACATGACCCCATGGTGACCAGAGAATGACCCCATGGAGTGCATGGAATGAGATCACAGGGCGCACGGAATGACCTAAAAACTAGTGGTAGAGCACCCCACGACGCCCCCCCCATGAGCGGCGCTAATCCACCGCATGTGAGGAACTTTCACATGATACAGAAGGAAAAGGCCGCTTGGTATGGCGGGTGCTGAATGCATGGGGGTGGCTCATCCCCCACCGCAGCCTCATGTCTCAACCAGCGCCAGTCCTCGAACTTTTCAAACTCACCAAGTCCTACGGCAAAACCACCGTCGTGCGTGAGTTCAATCTGAACATCGCGCCCGGCGAGTTTGTCACACTCATCGGCCACTCCGGCTGCGGGAAATCCACCGTGCTCTCGATGGTCGCGGGCCTCACCGATGCCAGCGGCGGCGGCATGATCCTCTCCGGTCGCGAAACCAACGCCGCCGGACCCGACCGCGGCGTGGTGTTTCAATCGCCCTGCCTGCTGCCATGGATGACCGCTTACGAAAACGTCATGCTCGGCGTGAATCAGGTCTATTTCACCGCGTCAAAAACTGAGCGCCGCGAGCTTGCGGAGTATTATCTCACCGTCGTCGGTCTCGGAAATGCGATGCAAAAATACCCCGGCGAGCTCTCGCAAGGCATGCGCCAACGAGTCGGCATCGCCCGCGCCTTCGCCCTGCAACCGAAGATGCTGCTGCTGGACGAACCCTTCGGCATGCTCGACTCGCTCACCAAAATGGAGCTGCAAGAGGTGCTGCTGGAGCTCTGGCGGCGCAATCGGCTCACCACCATGATGGTCACCCACGATGTGGATGAGGCCATTTTCCTCTCCGACCGCGTGGTCATGATGACCGATGGCCCAGAAGCAGAAGTCGGCGATATTTTGGAAATCCCCTTCGAGCGGCCACGCATCCGCGCCCAAGTCCTGTCCGATCCACGCTATCAAGAACTGCGCAACCACCTGCTTACCTTCCTCAACGAGCGCTCACACATCCGCCCCAGCCGCGTGGCAATGGAGCGCGGAATTCATACCGCATCTTCCCACGTCGAAACGGAGCTCGGAATCCCTTCCGCATCTTCCCAACGCTGCATCGCGGAATGAAATGCGCGCTCCATGAATCTCAAACTCCATGCCTACTCAGCATTGATGGTCCTAGGCCAGAGCGGAGTCGGACTGGGAGGCATCGTCGCCACAGGATTTCTCCAGCCGGGTCTATCAAAAGTCACACTTTCCTTTCTCGGCGCGCTGGCGCTGATCATGGCTGGCACCACTCTGCTCTTCCAACAAAGCCACAAAAACTACCCTGCAATCATTCTAACATATCGGCACTTACTCGGCTGCCTGCTGCTCGGCTCGTCGCTCGCGGCCGCATTGTGGCGCATTCTCGGCTTGGGGCATGCCGGTTGGCTGATCGTCACGGGGATGATCGTTCGTTGGTATTTGTTCGGCTCAGAAACCATTCATCTCCATCACGAAGATCGCATGAAACAACCGCGCCCGAGCAGTGCCACGCAAGCCCGGCGGTTGATCACGATCGTCACCGGCGCATTGATTCCGCTGCTGCTTCTCGCTGGTGTACCGCCGATCCCTTGGCTTTGGATTTCATTTCTACTCACAGCTTTTTGCCAATGGACGATCGCGAGAGAGCGCTGCCACGAGTTTTGCGGGTCATACACGCACCAGAACGCCACATAGCAAGAAACGGAGCGCGGAATTCCTTCCGCATCTTCCCAGCGCTGCATTGCGGAATGAATCCGCGCTCCATGAATCGAGGTCATGCCGCAGCTCGATTTTCTTACTGACCGAATCATACACACCGCCACCCGCTGGCACGATCACTGCACTTTAACCGGAGAACAACACACGCTCATGAAACAAAAAATTATCGTCATCGGCAACGGCATGGTCGGCCACAAGTTTTGTGAGAAACTCACGGCAAAAGGCGGCTCAGACTCATACGACATCACCGTCTTCGGCGAGGAACCGCGCATCGCTTACGACCGCGTCCACCTCAGCGAATACTTCATGCCCGACAAAACCGCCGAGTCGCTCGCCCTCGCCGACCGCGCTTGGTATGCCGAACGCTCGATCCACCTGAACCTCGCGCAGCGCGTCGTTTCCATCGACCGCGAGGCCCGCGAAGTCGTCGCCGCTGATGGCACTCGCGAATCCTACGATGTGCTGGTGCTCGCCACTGGCTCCGCGCCCTTCGTGCCGCCCATTCCCGGCGCTGACAAAGGAGGAGTCTTTGTCTATCGAACTATCGAGGACCTTGATGCGATGAAAGCCCACGCGGTGAACGCCAAGCGTGGTGCCGTCATCGGCGGCGGCCTTCTGGGTTTGGAAGCCGCGAAGGCGATGCTCGACCTCGGCATCACCGATACCCAAGTCATCGAGTTTGCGCCGCGTCTCATGCCGCGCCAGATCGACGAGCGCGGATCATCCGTGCTGCAATCGAAGCTGACCTCGCTCGGCCTCACCATTCGGACGTCCACCAACACCGCTGAAATCACCGGCAACGGCCACATCGAGGGCATGCGTTTCGCCGATGGCGTGGAAATCCCTGTCGATATGTTAGTCATTTCCGCAGGCATCAAGCCACGCGATGAACTCGCCCGCCAAGCCGGGCTCGAGGTCGGCCCGCGCGGCGGCATTCTGGTGAATTCGTCACTCACCACCTCCGATCCCGCCATTTTCGCCATCGGCGAGTGCGCACTTTATGAAGGGATGATCTACGGCCTCGTCGCCCCCGGTTATGAAATGGCGGACATCGTGGCATCCAGGCTCACCGGCACCGCGAAGTCGTTCCATGGCTTTGACATGAGCACCAAACTCAAGCTCATCGGCGTGGACGTCGCCAGTTTCGGCGATCCATTTGCCGAAGGCCCGGGCGTGCGCTCGGTCTGCTTCGAAAACACCTCCAGCGGCATCTACAAACGCATCAACATCACCGACGACGGCACGCGCTTGCTCGGCGGCATTCTCATCGGTGAGGCGGAGTCCTACAATTTGCTGCTGCAAAACGTCGTCAACCGCCTGCCACTCCCGCAGAATCCCGAAGACCTCATTCTCGGCACACGCGGCGGCGCGGAACAAGCCGGAGCAGGCATCATGGCGCTGCCCGATGAAGCGCTGATCTGCTCGTGCGAAGCTGTCACGAAATCCACCATTTGCGATGCCGTCCGCTCTGGCACCGAGACCATCGACGGTCTGAAAAAATGCTGCAAAGCGGGCACCGGCTGCGGCGGCTGTGTGCCGATGCTCAAGGACTTGATCGCTGGCGTGATGAAGGCGGAGGGCCGCTACGTTAGAACCACCATCTGCGAGCACTTCAACTACTCGCGCCAGGAACTTCTCGATCTGGTCAAGATCGGCAAACTTCAGGATTACGACGAAATCCTCGATCTGCACGGTCGCGGCGATGGCTGCGAAGTCTGCAAACCCGTCGTTTCCTCGATCCTCGCCAGTGTCTATGCAGAAACGGCGAACCGCAAACCCGTCGCCCAAGACTCGAACGACCGCTTCCTCGCCAACATCCAAAAAGGCGGTACGTATTCAGTCGTCCCTCGCATTCCCGGCGGGGAAATCACCCCGGACAAGCTGATCGTCATCGGCCGCGTGGCCAAGCAATATGGCCTCTACACCAAGATCACCGGCGGCCAGCGCATCGATATGTTTGGTGCGCACCTCCAAGACCTCCCGGCAATCTGGGAGGAATTGCTAGACGCTGGTTTCGAAAGCGGGCACGCGTATGCCAAGGCGCTGCGCACGGTGAAAAGCTGTGTCGGCTCGACATGGTGCCGCTATGGTCTGCACGACTCCGTTTCCTTCGCCATCGAGGTGGAGCAGCGCTATCGCGGCCTGCGCGCCCCGCACAAAATCAAATCCGGCGTTTCCGGCTGCATCCGCGAGTGCGCAGAAGCTCAGAGCAAAGACTTCGGCATCATCGCCACGGAAAAAGGCTGGAACCTTTTTGTTGGCGGAAATGGCGGCAGCAAGCCACGCCACGCCCAGCTCCTCGCTCAAGACATCGATAAGGAAACCTGCGTCCGCTACATCGACCGCTTCCTGATGTTCTATATCAAAACCGCCGATCCCCTGATGCGCACCGCACCGTGGATCGAAAGCCTCGAAGGCGGCATCGACTACCTGCGCAACGTGGTCGTCAACGACAGCCTCGGCATGGCCGCGCAGTGGGAAGCGGAAATGGACGCGCTGGTGGACAGCTACAAATGCGAATGGCGCGAAGCCATAGAGAACCCGGAGATCCGCAAGCGCTTCGTCCACTTCGTCAACGCCCCAGAAACCAAAGACCCCACCATCGCCTTCGTCCCCATGCGCGACCAAGTAAAAGCCGCCGACTGGGCCACCAAATAACCATAGTGGCTGGAACATGCTGTTCCAGTCCGTCGAGGGAACATCCTGTTCCCCCGAATCTTCTCTTCATCTCTTAACCTATAACTCAAAAGATTTAACCACGGAATACACCGAACACACGGAACTAAGACTTATACTAACACTTCCCAAAATGAAGCACTTCACCCAAATCTCCACTTCTTCATTTTCCGTGTCCTCCGTGTGTTCCGTGGTCAATCCCTCTTCCTTCTCACATTAAATCTCATGCTCACCACCACACCCGAAACCACCGCCACATGGCAGCTCGCCTGCCGAGTTGAAGACGTGCCCGATGACGGCGGTTCTTGCGTTTTGCTCAGCGGCCGCCAGATCGCCGTCTTCCATTTCAAGCGCCGCAGCGAATGGTACGCCACCGACAATCTCTGCCCGCACCGCCAGCAAATGGCACTCTCGCGCGGCATGATCGGCACCCAAGGCGACGAACCCAAAGTCGCTTGTCCGTTTCACAAAAAATCCTTCTCCCTGAAAAACGGCACCTGCCTCAGCGGTGACGACTACTGCATCCAAACTTACCCCGTCCGCATTGAGGACGGCCACGTCCACATTCTCGTTCCCGTTTGAAAACCCTGATCGACGAGCTTCTTTCCGAGCAAGCGTTGCTACAAACGCCGGTCGCTCGATTCTCAGAAATTCATGACCGCGAGCCAGATCTCGCGCCGCACTATCGCCAGCTCATCCCACTCGGGAAACCCGGCCCCGGTGAACAATACGCCTTCGAGGTCTCGCTCGACCGCTGCACGGGCTGCAAAGCCTGCGTTTCCGCCTGCCACTCACTCAACGGCCTCGATGACGACGAAGCATGGCGTGATACCGGACTGCTGCTCGGCGGCGACGAAGCACCCGCGTGGCAGCAAACCGTCACCACCGCCTGCCACCACTGCGAGGACCCCGGCTGCCTCAATGGCTGCCCGGTCGGCGCTTATGAAAAAGACGCAGACACCGGCATCGTCCGCCACCTCGATGACCAATGCATCGGCTGTTCTTACTGCATCCTCAAGTGCCCGTATGATGTGCCGAAGTATTCGAAAAAACGCGGCATCGTCCGCAAATGTGACATGTGTCACCACCGCCTCGCAGAAGGCGAAGCTCCTGCCTGCGTCCAAGCCTGTCCCACCGAGGCCATCCGCATTGTGAGTGTGAGGACTCAGGGGTCAGGGGCCAGAGACCAGAGGCTCTTCGAATCGGCAATCTTCAATCCACAATCTTCAATCCCATCCTCGCAGACGACCCGTCCTACTACGCGCTACGTCGGACGCGAGGTTCCCGCGACTTACTTCGCCGCTGACCGCGCCGCGCTTGTTCCCCAGCACGCTCATTGGCCGCTGGTTTTCATGCTGGTGCTCACTCAAGCTGGCGTGGGCATGTTGTCCGCATCTTCATCTTTTTCTGCAACTCTCATCGGTGCCCTTCTCTTTTATCTCGGCATGGCCGCCTCCGTCTTCCACCTCGGCCAACCGCTCAAAGCCTGGCGCTTTTTCCTCGGCCTCCGAACCTCTTGGCTTTCCCGCGAAATCCTCGCCTTCTCGCTCTTCGCGCCAATTCCCTTCGTGCTCTGCGTGCTGCCATTTCTGCCAGATTTCCCCTTCAAAAGCCTCGTCGCCCAACTCGCCCAATCTTCGATCATCCCGCTCGGCCTGCTCGCGATCTTCACCAGCGTGATGATCTATCACGACACCCACCGCGCGCTGTGGAAATTTCCTCGCACCGCTCTCCGCTTCTTCGGCACCGCCGCCGCCTTCGCCACACTCGCGCATCCGCCCTTCTTCGCCTTCGTCGTGCTGCTCAAACTAAGCACCGAGCTGCTCTTCCTCCGCCACGCCAAAGAGACCGCATGGTCCGCCGATCAACACAGCGCCCGCCTCCAGCTCGGCCCGCTGCGCCGCATTTTCATCGCGCGTGTCACTTTTTCCCTGCTCGCCATTTCCGCCGCCATCCTCCACCCCTTCGCCGCGCTCCCCCTCCTGCTCGCCGCCGAAATCCTCGAACGCCAACTCTTCTTCCAATCCGTGCAAGCCCCCAAAATGCCCGGCGGCTTCGGCAAACCAGCGCATGGATTCCCCCTTGATGGAGCGCGGGCGAAGTGAAAATTTCACGATGCATTCGACCTCAATCTGGAAAATGAGAACAACGAAAAGCTCGAAAAGCCTCGAAAAAAGAAACAAGTAACAGGTTTGGGATATGCACAAAAGGGTGACTCGTCATTGCGCTTCAAATCATTCTTCTTTGGCCAATTTCGTCGATTGCGCTGTCTCTATTCCTGAATTCATCACAACAGCACCAAACTCGATTCAAGTATCAGTGATGAGTCGGAAACCATTGAGCTTCGCGGCCTTGCGGTCAAAGGTATGGGTGATTTCCGAGCCGTTTTACTAACTGCACGGCGTCGTCACTCACTGGCTCCAGCGGCGATGGCTTCGTTAATCTGCTCCGCGGTGAAGGACTTTTTTGCCATAGGCAGCGTGGCGATGAAGCTGTCGAGCGAACCGCTGACCTTCGTGAGTTCCACCTTTCCTTCCTTCAACTGGATATCCAGCCGATCCCCAGCCTGAAGCCCAAGCTGGTTGCGAATCTCCACGGGAACCGTGATCTGGCCTTTGTTGTTAAGGGTGGTGTTCATTCCTCACTTAAGGTTAGGAAAAAACGTCTCAGGTCAAGCGGTGAGACCCCCATCAAATAATAGCTAAAATATATTGATTTATTCCTCATGGAGCGCGTAATTGCCGTGTGAAAGAAGCGCAGAAGAAAACGATGACCTTGAACCTAACCCCGAGGGAAATGGCCGTTCTTGAGGAATTGGCCGCCAAGAAGGATCTCAGCAAGACGGCGACGATGAAGCTGGCTTTGCGGCTTCTTCAGGCCGTGGATGCGAAAGTGCAGATGGGGCAGAAACTTTACGTCGAGGATGAAGTGAGCAAGGACAAGAGCGAATTTGTGATGCTTTGAGCCATGGAAGAATCTACGGTATGGTTGCGGTCAGGGGAGATGGGAGTACCGGTTGCTGCCACGCTTATCGACGAGATTGCAGATGAACATCTGAGAATGTGGGACGATACCTGGCTCAGGGAAATGAGAATGTTCTGCGCCAGTCGGCAACCGGGCCAAAAGCCGGAGGATTCCCATTGGGACTGGAGAAGAAAAGCGAGGGGATGGCGCGGTCTGCTCGGCTACCATTCCTTCTCGCTCCTTTGCGGAGGAGAGCTTCAGGGGATGCTCATCTGTCGTGACCTCGCATCGGCGCGGCTTCAGGGTCAGTTCGGCCGACCTATGGTCTATGTGGAGTTCGTCGCGACAGCCCCATGGAATCGTCCCGAGATCAGCGATCCACCCCGTTTTCGGGGCTGCGGGCGGATCTTTATTCTGGCCGCCATCGAACTCAGCCACGCTGTCGGTGGTAAAGGAAGAATCGGACTTCATTCGCTGCCCACTGCGGAATTTTTTTTATGAGACAAAGTGCGGCATGACCCGGCTTGGGCCCGATGTGGCCCATCAGGGGCTTGCGTACTTCGAGATGACAGAAACCCAGGCGGATGCATTCCGCCGTAACACCATTAAACAATGAAACTAGACTATCCGAAGGAGTGGTTCCTCCGGAGTGCCGAGATCGAGGGCGACTCCGAGATTGGCGCAGGCACCCCGCCATGGAACCGGGAAACTGAAGTGCAAGATCACCAGCCTTGTGGAATGGGGCCGCGCATCGCCTTTTCCCAGTTCGTGGCGCTATGGAGGCGAAACAAGCGCTGGAGCACCGAAAGGCTTGCGAATGAAGCGGGCATCGATCTTGAGGAAGTGCTCGAGATCGAAAACGATTCCCATTGCGAGCCGGAACCGGACGCCGTGTTCAAACTGGCTCATGTTTTCGGTGTGGCGCCCAAAGCGTTGATGGAAATCGCGGGCCTGAGAAACACCAGATCCTCGAAACTGCGCGACAAAGCGATCCGCTTCGCCGCCAGCTCCGAATCCATTTCAGAACTGGAGCCGCACGAACGCGAAGCACTCGAAGCCTTCGCCGCCGCCCTTGCCGAATACCTGAACGAATGAAGATCGCGCCCCATTTACGTCCGAGGATCCGACGGGATATCGAGACCATCACCAACAAGATTCTGCGCGAGCTCGGGTATCCGGCCCCCCCGCTCGATCTGGCTATGGTCAGGGAGCTTCAGAAGCTCGATCTGGCCTATTTCTCAACCGAGAAAGATGGGCTTCTCCGCTCGACGGTCAGCAAGCTAAAACGCGGAACAAAGCAGTTGCTGAAACGACCCGGACTTCTGATTGATGCGGTCCGGAAATTCGACCTTAGGGCGCTTTACCTGCCTGATGAAAAGCGTGTAATGATCGATGACGGAACTCCGAAACTCAAGCATCGCTGGCTTGAGGCTCACGAGATAGGACATGACCTCCTGCCCTGGCATTGTGACATGATGCTCGGTGACGATGACTCGACGGTCAGCGTAACCGCTCACGCTAAAATCGAAGCAGAAGCAAATTATGCCGCAGGGGCACTCCTTTTCATGGGAGATCGCTTTCGGGAGCAATGCCGTTCAATCGATAATCCGAAGCTCACTGATGTCATGGCGCTGAAAAAAGAATTCGGTAACACCATTACAACTACTCTGTGGAGAGTAGTTGAGCACTCTGGGGAAGATCGCCCGATACTGGGGTTGATCGGGTATCATCCGGGAACTCAATTGTCCGCTAACGCGACTATGTTCCGCCATTTGATTCTGTCGCGCGCATTCCGAAATCAGTTTCCAGATCCCGACGTCTGGGCGCTTGCCAGCGAGATCCGCACCTATTGTGGTTGGCGAAAGCGGGGGCCTCTTGGAGACGCCGAAGTCATATTGAGAAATCACGACGGGAATCGTCATCTGTTCCGCTTTGAGACATTCTTCAATGGTCACGATGCGCTAACGATGGGGGTGTGGATAAGGGAGATTTCTACGATTGTGGCCGTTGCGTAGTAGGCTCCAATTTGGGCGGTAACGAATGCAGAGATCCTCAAAGCCCCTTATCCGTCACTGCGCCTTGGGTTAAAACGGGTGCCATCCGCAATAGGGCAAGCTCATGCAAGTTTCTGGATTTCATAGCCAAGAGGATGCCAACGGTGTCAAAAAAACTGTGCAGAGGTTTCGACGCTTTCTGAACTCGTTAGGTCGCTGCGACAGAATAGGTCGGAGGGTGTTAAGACTCTCCATTTTCCCTGCTCAAGATGCGAATGGCTACAAATCAGCGGGATAACTTTTCAAGCCATCCGAGCTGCAACTCGTTTTCCGGCTGAGAGCCAGCTTGGCCGACGATTGCCAAGGCTGCGGTTAGGTCCATGCCCGTAGCCATCAAGACTGCGGTGGCGAGCGTGCCGGTGCGGCCGACGCCCGCAGCGCAGTGGATCACGATTCGTCCTTCCGCCCTGAGTTGGGCGAGGATTTTTTCCGCGAGTGCCACGAATCCACCGAGGTCGCTGGTCACTTTGTAGTCCGGAATCGGAAAGTGGATGACGGGCAGTGGAAATAAACCGTCACGCAATGCCGCATGATAGTTTGGTGACTTGGCGGCGATTTCTTCATCGGCTGCGAGGCATACCACCCTGTCGATGCTTTCTTGTGCGCACCAGTCGATGAATGGACCGAGCGCATCCCAACGGCCCGGCATCGAGCTCAACCACAGGCGGCCCGGAATATCGGCTGGCAGGCTGAGTGGGCGAGGTGGAGATGTCACGAAGGAGACTTGTTACAGGCCGGGTGAGGCAGATCAAGCGATCAAAACTGTCATCACATTTTGTGAAATGAGGAGGTAGAAAAAGTGGCTTCGCAGTGGCAGAGGCCGGGGCGCGAGGGCGCGCCCCAGAACACGCGAGGGCGCGTGTGCTCCCCCATGTTTGTTAAAACTTTCTGCTTAACGAAACCGAATTGGGATCGCCGAAGCGCCAGAGAAGGTCCATTGCGCGGGAAATGCCGATTCTTGGTCCGGCGATGATTTCATCTGCTTTACCCGCATGGATTCCGGAGTGCCGTTCATTCAGAAAGCTCATCCCATGGTGTGAGCCGTCGATGCCGAAAGCCTTCGTCAGTCGCCCGGGTCCAGCGGCGAGAAGATGTTCCTTCAATGCGCCACGTCTCAGGCGCATCGCATCGTGTCCTGACAATGGCTCCAGCGCGCGGAAGAGTACGAAGCCATCACCACCCGGTCCTTTAACGAGGACATTGAACATCCAGTGCACGCCGTAGTTGAGATAGACATAGGTATCACCTGCTAGATGGCGTTGCACGTAGTCCCGCGTGCTTGGGCGGAACCACGTGTGGCAGGCTGGGTCGTCCTTTGCGGCGTAGGCTTCCGTTTCGATGATTCGACCGATGCAGCCGTGCCACTCGAAGTGGCAGCCGATCAATTCCCGCGCACAAGTCACCGGGTCTTGACGAAAAAATTCAGCGGTCAGTCGATTCATCAATGCCGTGCTCCCACGGGTTCACCAGATTGATATCGGTGGCTTGGAAGTCGGCGGTGTTGCGGGTGGCGAGGGTGAGTCCGTGGACCTTGGCGGTGGCGGCGATCAGGGAATCATTCGGACTCAGACCGTGGACCGCCCGGTATTCTGCGGCTTGTAGCGCGGTCGAGATTTCAATGCCGAGCATGCGATGATTGAAGCCGGGCAGAACCGTGTTGATGAGCCAATCGTCGAGCTCCTTGGCAAACGAAGGATCTTTTTGTCGCACCATGTGAACGCCTTTTCGGATTTCCAAAGGAGTCACCACGCTGATCCACATCTCATCGCCAAGGTGGTCATGTTGCCACTGGTCCACTTTTGGGTGAACCCGCCCGATTTTCCGGAACTCGGAAACAGTGACGGTATCGAGAAGGAACGCTTTCACAGGAACGAAACCGGGCGTTCGACTTCAGTTTTGCGGTCGGGAAGCTCGAAGTCCCGATCCGCAGTGGCGGGGTCACCGAGGCGCTCGGAAAGCGTTTTCCGGTCGGGATGGAGACGAGCCATCTCCACTCGCATCAGATCCGCAACCCACTGGGAAAGGGATTGAGAGCGTGCGACCGCTCTGTGACGCGCTTCATGGAGCAATTCATCAGGCAATTTTAAAGTCACGTTCATCGCGTATGTGTTTCGTGCTGCACGAAAACACGAGAGCACGACACCGTCAAGTCGCCAGCCCGTCGTTGATTTCCTGATGTTCTGGCGATCATGACTCGCGCTCATCATGGGAATGATCGGATTGCGAGCGGGGCCAGAGAAATGCGGTGGGTTTCGCACGGCGATTGCTGGTCGGGCTTTCGAACGATGCTGAAAACCCTGCTCAAGCAACATAATGGCCCGCTGACTCGTGACTTGGTGCTCACGCCGGGAAAATTCGGGCTGGGCAGAGTGCCCGAGCGCTTGAAGCCCGCATCGACCGTGAGTTCCGTCTGCGGCTATTGCGCGACGGGTTGTCAGTTGAAAATCCACCTCGATGCCGAAGGACGCGCGATCAATCTGAGCCCGCAATCGGGCTACCCCGTGAATCTCGGGATGGCTTGTCCAAAGGGCTGGCAGGCGCTCGATCCGCTGGATGCGCCAGACCGCGCGACCACGCCATTGTTGCGCGATGCTTCGGGAGTGCTTTCGCCCGTCGATTGGAGCACGGCGATTTCGACTTTTGTATCCAAGCTCAAATCGATCCAAGCGGCGCACGGTCGCGAGTCCGCCGCATTTCTCTCCACCGGGCAGATTCCCTTCGAGGAAATGGCCTTGCTGGGCTGCATGTGGAAATTCGGCATGGGCTTCCTCCATGGCGATGCGAACACCCGCCAGTGCATGGCCACCGCCGTCTCGGCATACAAACAATCGTTCGGCTTCGATGCCCCACCGGCGACTTATGCTGACTTCGAAGAAAGCGATGTGATCGTGCTGGTGGGGTCGAATTTGTGCATCGCGCATCCGATTCTTTGGCAGCGAGTGATGCGCAATAAACGCCAACCGGAGATCATCGTGATCGATCCCCGCGCGACAGAAACCGCGCAAGCCGCCACGCAGCACATCGCGCTGAAGCCGAAGGGCGACCTCGCGTTGTTCTATGCGCTCGCCCACTGCATCATCCGCGATGGCCGCGTCGATGCGCAGTCGATTGGCAACACCACGGGTTTTGACGACTTCGCGGAGTTTGTGCGAGAGCAGACGCCAAGCCGTGCCGCCGAGCGCACGGGCATGAGCGTGGAGGAAATTGAATCGCTGGCACGGCGAGTTTCGGAGCCGGGCAAGCGCGTTTCTTGGTGGTGGACCATGGGCATCAACCAATCTTACGAGGGCGTGCGTGCCGCCCAAGCGATGATCAATCTCGCGCTGATCACCGGCAACATCGGCAAACCTGGCACCGGTGCGAACTCGATCACCGGCCAGTGCAATGCGATGGGTTCGCGGCTTTTTTCCAACACCACCTCAATGGTCGGCGGCCACGACTTTGCCGATCCCGCACACCGGGAAAAAGTCGCGTCGCGGCTGGGCATTGCGCTCGAAAACATTCCGTCGGATCCCACGCTGGCCTACGACCAAATCTTCGACGCGGTGGACGCCGGGAAAATCAAGGCGCTGTGGATCGTCGCCACCAATCCATTTCACTCGTGGATCGATCACGCGCGGCTCAAGCGGTTGCGCGAGAAATTGGAATTCCTGGTGGTGCAGGACATGTATCACTCCACCGAGAGCGCGCTCACGGCCGATTTGGTTCTGCCCGCCGCGGGTTGGGGCGAAAAAACCGGCTGCTTCATCAATTCCGAACGCCGGATCGGCACGACCAAGGCGGTGCGCAAGGCACCGGGTCTCGCGCTCTCGGATTTCCGGATTTTCCGGCTCGTCGCCCACGCTTGGGGCTGCGGGGAAACGTTCGCCGAGTGGACCGATCCCGAAGCGACGTTTCGCATCTTGCGCGATCTGAGCAAAGACCGCCCGTGCGACATCACCGGCATCCGTGGCTACCAGCATCTCGATGAAATGGGCGGCATCCAGTGGCCGTGGCCTGCTGCGATTTCAAATCTCGAATCTCCAATCCCCAGCGAACGCCGCCTTTTCGAGGACGGAAAGTTTTTCACCCCCGATGGCAAGGCCAAGCTGCTCTTCACCGCCTCGACCGATCTGCCTGAGCCGACCGATGCGAGTTTCCCCTTCACGCTTCTAACCGGTCGTGGCACCAGCAGCCAATGGCACACGCAGAGCCGCACCGCCAAGTCAGACATCCTGCGGAAAATGTCCCCGGCTGGAGCCTACGTCGAGATCCACCCCGAGGACGCCGCCGCGCTCGGCGTGCGAGAAAACGACCTCATCACCATCCAATCTCGGCGCGGTGAGATCACGGTCAGCGTTTACTGCGCTCCCACCATGCGCCGTGGTGAAGTGTTTCTCCCGATGCACCATCCAGAGGTCAATCGCCTCACGCACCCATCCTTCGATCCCCACTCACGGCAGCCGAGTTACAAGGCGTGCGCGGTGGCATTAACGCGTGGCTTAAAAACCTGAATGCAGAAATAGAGACAACGAAATCGACGAAATTGGCGAAAGAAGAAGGAGTTTAAACCGAATGACAAGTCACTCTGTTAGCGAATCTCCCTAACTATTTCTTCATTCTTCTTTCGCGGCTTTTCGGTCTTTTCGTTCTTCCAATTTTCCCATCTAAGCACGCTTCAGCGGACTTCTGACGCCACCCTCAAGACGCCGTCAGATAAAATCCGAGCCCGCAGACCGCCGCGATAGGCGGATTTGAGAAACTCCTCGGCACCCGGAGCCACCGCTTCGTCCATCCAGTAGCACGGCTTGCATTCTTCGCTGCCCTCAAACTCGATGCCTTGGAAACGAAAGCGTTTCCCGATCCATGCGGAAAGATCCACCCCGCGCACGATCAGATTGCGGCGGAATTCGCCAGCACTCAGGTCCGGACAATTGAAATTTTCGCGCACCGCATCCACCGCATCTGCGTCGAAAAACGTCACCTGACCCTTAAAATCCGGCTTGTAGCCGAAGTAGCGGTCGCCTTTGAGCCCCATGCCGGCCACACACTCGACCTCGTTCACCGCCTGAATGCCGTGCTCGCCGCGCGGCATGCCGTGGTGACCGCGAAAGTCGTTGCCGGGCGAGATCCATATTTCGACCAGCTCAGCCCACCATTCGGGAAGGTCGTTTGTGGGTTTTCCAGTTTCTGCGGAAGTATTGTCTGGCCCGATCCAGCCGCTGCTGCCGTCGGCGTAATGCTCGCGTTTCCAAATGGGCAGTTCGTATTTCAAGCGTTCCATGATCGCCCGTGTGGCATCAAACGCCGCAGCGCGGTGCGCCGATGCCACGCCCACCCAGACGGCAGATTCGCCGATTCCCAGCGGTCCTGTCCGGTGAACGCCGATCACGCGCAGGACACCGTGTTTTTCCGCCTCCTCTTCAAGAATGCGCTGACCGATCTTGAGAGCCAGAGCGGGATACGCCTGATACTCCAGCCGCTCAACCACATGCCCGTCATTGTGATTCCGCACCCGCCCATCAAACGTCACCTCCGCCCCGGCGGCATCATCATGCAACTGTGAGGCAAGGGCGCTGCAATCCAGCGGCTGATCCGTGAGGTGAAAATGGACGAGGCGGGTCATGGTGGATGATACTGATTGAGGATGATGGAACCAAAAACTCGGCTAAAATCTGGGAAAGGAAGAGATGGATGATGTTCCGTGCACCCTCTGCCGATTGGCTACTATAAACCTCGAAGAGATGCTGGCAAACGAGGTGGCCATTGCGACTCTACCTCTTCAAACTTTTACGCGTTTTGTATATGCCGTGTCTCTCGATTCTGAATTTAGCATCAGACGTATCACGCGTTCATTTCGACCGTTTTGAGGTTCTGAGTCTTTATATCAATATGTGATCGTTTCAAGGGTTGTTGAGTTCGCTAATCTCGGCTTCCATATCGACGATTTCGGTAACTATTCAGGTCTTTAAGAAAACTTAAGTAAATTTCTGCGTATTGATTTCAGCAA
>JBGSLX010000013.1:0-3917 GCA_041740475.1 Akkermansiaceae bacterium
TCGTAAGATTGCGCCACCGCCCAACCCGCCACAAGCGCCAGCAAGCCGCCAAAAACGGGCAGCAGCAGCGAGCGCGAAACGCCAGCCCACAGTGTGATTCCCGCCACCACGCAGGCGATTCCGATCAACCCGAAAACCGAGACCATCGGCCTGCTCACCCAGCCCGTCCAAATCAAAGCGACCATGCCAAGAATGATCATTCCCAGCCACGGGTTGCTGAGCCGTTGGATAAATGCTCGGTCCATGCCACAGGCGATGGCTTGCATGTGAAGCTGCGGACCAGTGAGCGTGCCCATCGGCGTGCGGTGCAGATCGTGAAATCTCGGCGAAACCGGCCCAATCATGACCACTTTGTCGCGGAAGAACTCACCGCCTTGGTAATTATTTTCCCAAACTTTCTCAGCGAAAATTCCATAGACACTTCTCGGGGCATAAAGGTCCATCGCGCCCGTTTTGGCGTGTCCCGATAGGCGTAACTCGTGGTCGCCGCTGGGTGGTTTCAGGCCCATGGCATCGATCACCTCCGCAGCCAATGAGCGATACTCACGTTCTCCCGCACGCTGAATCCCCTCGTTTTCAAGGCCCAAGGTGGTGGAATAACGAGCGCTGCGAACCAAGCCATCGACCGGGTCCAATTTGAAATTTGAAAACCCTACCCGTGGTTCAATGGTGCCATTGAGAAAAATTTCATGCGGTTCGATCAACTGATAGAGTCCACCTGCATCATCGGCTCCACCTTCGCTGAATGTCGAGATGAGCACCACGCGCCCCGGGTATCGTTGAATCGCAGCCGCCAGCTCGGCGTCTGCCTCGGGGTCGCTTTCGCTTGAAAAAATCAGGTCTAAAATGATCAACTTCGCACCTGCGCCAGCTAAGCGGTCAATCGCCTGCGCCCAGACTCGCCGGTCCCATGGGAACCGTGTGCTCATCAGTGAGAGCGCTGGGTTCGCGGCAATTTCCGCCGGATCGAGTGCATCTAACGCTAAGCTGGCCTCGTCAATTCCCAATAGAACCAGCTCCTTCTTTTCCGGCGGTCCACCACTGTGGCGGATCATCCAATCTCCCACCGCGCGATCCGTTCGCTCAACCAACGCCCGGCCTAAAGGAAACCATCCGAACGCAAGCATCACCACTGCCACACCCACCAGACACGCCAAACTCTTGCGCCAGTGTTTCCATCGAATTGAAGAAGGGCTTGTCATTGGTCGGTGCATTCGTTAGCCCAATGGCATTGTTATGAAAAGCTCCCATCTCTTACTCATCCCTATTTTTGCAGCGGCGAGCGTCCAGGCGGACATCTTATCAGATCTGAGGCCGTTCCTCAGCTCGTCGCGTCCGGATTACGATCCTGCGTCATTGAATCCCGAGTTGAATGTGCTCAGCCCTGCTTTTGCACCCTTTTCTCCAGCGGATTCAGACTTCGGGGTGCAACAAATCCTCGCGACTTATAACGGGCTGCCTCCGGTAAATGTCACTTTCGACACCAGCCTCAGCTACACCGACAACGCACCGGATAATACTCCATTCGACGACTCATCTGCTTGGTTCTCCGGCAGCCGACTCGATGCCTCATGGCTCCCTCGGGTGGCGAACGGTTGGTTTGCTGACATCGGGCTCGCTCAAGAATTGTTTCGCTTCGAGGGCAGCGACACGAACGACTTCGAAAATTTTGAAACCCACCTCGGCACCGTCAAATCGATTCCGGAGTTCGATGACTTGATTTTCTTCGCCCGCTACGAATACCAGCGGATCACCACAGGCAGTCTATCAGACAGCAGTTACAGCGCTCAAAGGATTCGCACGGGTTTCCAAAAAGACCTGCTACTCGCATCGAGATATCAACTTTCCGCCGGACTGGATGCCGCATTCGACATCACTGCCGATGAGGACAATCAAGAACGCAACGAATACACAGCGGATTTGAGTTATACTTATTGGTTCGCGGATCGCCTCAGCTCCACGCTTTCTTGGACGGGCTCGCTGTGGGACTTCAGCGATAGCGGGCGAGAGGACTGGTACCATGTAGTGGGACTGGAACTCACATGGACCGCTTGCAAGCACTTGGACGTCTTCACCAACCTCTATTACACCAATTACGACGCCGACAAAAATTTCGATGCCAATGACTTCGAGGCATGGCAGACGGGCATCGGTTTTGGCCTCAACTATTCATTCTAACTTTTATGAAAACTTTTATCCCACTTTTAGCCCTGATCATTCCCGCTACGGCTGATTCCCTGCGCACGGCGAAACTAACTGTCGCAGTCAATGAAGTCCAAGTTTTCCCCGGCTCTAGCGCCGCTCGCCCCGCCACCGTCGGCGAAAAAGTAAGCACCCCATCGTCGGTGCAAACGGGTCGCCAATCGCGTGCAGAACTCACTTTTAACGACAACACACTCACCCGCTTGGGGCAGAATTCCGTATTTAGTTTCCGCGAAGGCGGGCGAAACGTGGAGCTCAAGCAGGGCTCGGTTTTGCTGCAAGTTCCGAAAAATGCTGGCGGTGCCACCATCCGCACGGCCACCGTCACCGCTGCCATCACCGGCACTACGTCCATGTTCGAGTACAGCCCCGGTGAGTGGATCAAGTTCCTCACACTGGAAGGCACCCAGAATCTAACGCTCAACGGCAACAAACAAAGCGTCGCAGTGCCAGCAGGAAAAATGATCATCATGCATCCCAATGCCACCGTCATTCCTGAGCCAGTCACGATCGACATCGCCAAACTCATGGCCACCTCGCCACTCGCAGGAAATGGCCCATTCGGCCCATTACCACCGAACGCCAGAGAGTTGATCCAACAGACCATCCAAGATCAATTGATCGCCAAACGCCAAGGCGATCTTCTTCCGACTCGACACGTCGTATCCGGTCCTGGAATTCGCAACTCACGCAGCATCGTGCGTTCACGCAGCGGAACGAATCAATTTGTCACCGGGCCGCAGAACTCGACGCCGCTGGACCCAGATATCAGACCTCCAGATAACATGTCTCCGATCTTCCCGTCTCCAAATCCCAATGATCCCATCTCGCCGCCGGGAGGACCTTAAGTCCGACTCAGCGTCCGTGGCGGCGGTTTGCAACCGCCATGCCCAGAAAAATGATCCGTTATTTTGGCTTGGCAGTTGAATACCGCCGCCACGGCTCCCTGCCCGGCAGCCATGCCAGCGCCATGATCAAAAGCTGAGAAACGATGAACGCCGTAAGCCAGAAAAACGCGGCATCGGTGAATCCATAAGAATGCAGCCCGATGCCGAGCATGTTGGTACCGAACCACGACCAAGAGGTGATGATATTTCCGAATACCGCCATCACCATCATGCCGCGCTCCTTCACCATGCCGCTCCAGCGCGCGTGCAGGATGATCGCGTTCCAAATCACGATCAGCAGCGCACCGTTTTCCTTCGGGTCCCAGCCCCAAAAGCGCCCCCACGATTGATCCGCCCAGATGCCGCCGAGCACCGTGCCGACGAAGCTGGCCAGCGTGGCGAAACATATCACCCCATAGACCATGCCGCGCATTGAGGCGGAAGTCGCGGTCGGCATCCCGCCAAAAGCGCGGCGCAGAATCCAGGCGATGGCGATGCCTCCTGCGAGAAAACAAGCCGAATAACCGAGCGTGATGATGACGACATGGGTGGCGAGCCAGAAATTCGTATCCAACACCGCACGCATCATTTCCAGCGTGTCGCCAGAAAGTGATAGATGATGCGCGACGAGTAGCGTGGCAAAGCCGACCACCGCCGCGA
Source organism: Akkermansiaceae bacterium (assembly GCA_041740475.1). Lineage (GTDB taxonomy): Bacteria > Verrucomicrobiota > Verrucomicrobiia > Verrucomicrobiales > Akkermansiaceae > Luteolibacter. The sequence goes on from JBGSLX010000013.1 coordinate 3,750, forward strand.
CTGCCGTGCCGATGGCATTGCGGTGGAAAATTTCCAGCAACACGCTGATCACGATGACGCCCCAGCCGATGAAAATCGCCGATGAATACAAGTTCGTAACCGGCGGGCGACCTTCGAGCGCCATCCGCGTGATCAACCCGGCGGTGTGGACCGCGAAGCCGATCAGCA
>JBGSLX010000014.1:0-3804 GCA_041740475.1 Akkermansiaceae bacterium
AATCCGAGGTCGTTGACCCCATCGTGGAGCTTTAAAACAAGCGGAACCGACATTCCACAGCCACCTTCTAGTTTGAAGGTGAAACTGCGTGAAGCGGTCGCTACCGCGTTGATGACTCCGAAATTTTGCGCGGCCGATGGCGACCGCACACCGCCGAGCGGGAGCAGTGTGGCCGTGAAGGCACTGGTGGCTGCGGCTCCGTTGTTTTTCAAACCGAGATTGAACGTCACAGTCTCACCCGGATCCGCTGCGGAATTTGCGGTTGTATTCGTCTCGCTCGTGAACGTGGCACTGGTGCCAGCGATGCGCACCGTTTGACTGCTACCCCAGAGTTTCACAGTAACTCCGGTAAGGCTCCCAGTGTCGTCAACTAGACGGTCCGCCACTCTGACAGTCCAGTTTCCAAATGCGGCTTCTCCCCAGTGAAAAACAGAACTGTAGGTCCACGCGAGATTGTCAGTGCCGTCGGGGTGAGCCTGTGAAAGCTTACTCACCATTCCCAAAGGGGAGGTGAGAGTGACCTCAAGGTCGCCAATGGCCGTGTGTGTGGCATTGACCGTGACGGTGACATGCTCGACGCGGAAATTCGCGGTTGAAAAATTAATCGAGCGGCTCACACCTGTGGAGTTGTTGTCAGAGATGGCAGCCGGAAGCGAAGTCGCAGCAGCCTGCACGGTGGTCATTGCGTGTAGGTTGGTCCACTGCTGGGCGAGCGCTACGGCAGCGGCAGCATCGATCAAGCCAGCGCCGTATTTGTGGTTAAAAGTGAGGCCTGCGCTATTGGTCTTCCAATCAACATCTGTGCGCTGTGGCTTACGCGCGGTGCGGATGAGAATTTCCTTCACATCGCGCCAGCCGAGGTTGGGATTGGCTTCTAACATCAGCGCGATAATGCCCGAGACCAGCGGGCAGGCTGAAGATGTGCCGCCAAAGTTGCTCGTGTAATCACCCGCTGCACCCGCCGCAGTGTTGTACCCACCCGTGCCACTGAGATCCGTGGTGCGGATGGCTTCGTTTTTCCCGCCGCTGTTTGAGGGTGCAGAAATAAGGATGTTTGCACCAGGTTCGGAATAATAACTCTGGAAACCAAAATCATTCACCGCAGCCACGGCGATGACGAACGGCGGATTTGCGAAGCCATCATAGTTAGAGTTATCCAATATATTCAAACCATTGCCTGCTGAAAAAACTTGGATCACGCCTTTTCCTCCGCGCCCGGTCGTGACCGCTGCTTCTAGCGCAGCCTTACCCAGAGGACCCGGCCCCGCGTAACCATAGCCATCGGGGATGCCCCATGAGTTGCTTTTGATCTGAATGACTTGGTTGTGGAGACTGAAGGCATCCGCTTCTGTTAAGTCAGTAGGCTCCTGAGCGATGAGGCGAAAGCCTGTCAAAGTCGCAGCAGGTGCGGCTCCGCTCACACCGATGCCATTGCCACCAATGGCCGCCGCCACTCCGGCGCAGGCCGTGCCGTGACCGTCTTCGACTAGATTGACTGGCGTGGGATCGTCGTCGTTGCTGTTGAAATCGTAGTCGATGGCGGTGTTGTAATTTCCTTGGATGTCCGGATGCGTGTGCTGCACGCCGTCGTCGATAATGGCGATGGTCACGCCAGTGCCTTTGAACGTGTCCCAGACGGAAGTGATATTGGTATCTACCCACAACGCACCACCGAGCTGGGTGGTGTTGAGGAGATGCCATTGTTCTGAAAAGAGCGGATCGTTAGGCATCCATTTTTTCTCTCGTGGCGAGGCCAGCAGCACATTGGCGCTTTCCACTTCCGGCATCGCTCGCAGCGTCTCCATTGCCGCGAGAGCGGCCTCGGAAGTTCCCGCATCCAAGATGAGCATTCCTGGCGCGTATTCTGGCTCACGGACAATCCGCAGCCCAGTCGCCTTGGTGAAGGCTTTTCCGGTGATGCCAGATTTCAAGCGGACCAATATCTGTCGCGTGACGAAATGACGGGTCGGTTCTTTTTGGACCCGTGATTTCGGACCGCTTGCGGCTTCAACGAGCACGATTTCCACCTCGTCGGCTGCTGCCATTTTGGCCCTCACCGCTTTTGCCTGAGTGGCCAAGTCTCCTGCGGATAGAGGCTGGATCACGCGTCGCCCATCCGCATGTTTCACTGCGATTTCCTCTGAGGAAGTCATGAGCTGACGTTTCATGCCGCTAGATTCGATTTCGTAGCTCGGTTGCAACGGCTTCGCAAAATCAGGCTTTTGTGCCAGCAAACTGCTGCACAGCCCAAGCATGCCACACGCGAAATAAAATATTCTCATGATGCACCTAACTTCACGTGCACGCAGACCAGCAAGCCGCGTTTCGTGACAATATGGTCTTTTTTGGCGTCGTGCGGGGATTCCCATTCTTCGAGATAGGCATTTGGGAAACTCAGCTTAAGCTCGCGCCATGCCGAGTAAAAAGGAACTCCTTGACCTGCAATTCATCGAAGCGCGCCACAAGTTGCTCGATCTCGCCGCTTTTCTGGATCGGATGGATCGCCATGCGGGCGAGGAAGATTACCGCCTCGCTGCGATGAAAAACGTGCTGCCAATCTTGTTGTCCGAGCGCATCGACCGTGCCGCTGCCATTCTTGAGGCGCTCTCGGACCAAAGCATCGAGCCGATTCCGCAAGCCGCATTTCAAGGTGCATTTGGTGCTCCCCTAACCCCTGCGGAATGAATTCCGCGCTCCAATTTCCATCGTCATGAAATACATCGAGCCACACGCGCACATGGTCAGTCGCACGACTGATGATTACGAAAAACTTGCGACTTCCGGTTGTGAAGTGGTGTGCGAGCCGGCGTTCTGGGCTGGCTTTGACCGCGCATCGGCGCAGGGATTTGACGACTACTTCCGGCAGCTCACGCAATACGAGCCCAAGCGCGCTGCGAAATTCGGGCTCAAACATTTTTCATGGCTCTGCATCAACCCGAAGGAAGCTGATGACCCGGTTTTTGCGCGGGAAGTCATGTCGCTGATCCCGAACTACCTCGCGCAGCCGACCGTTTTAGGCATCGGGGAAATCGGTCTCAACAAAAACACCCGCAACGAGCTCGCCATCTTTGAAGAACATCTGCAGCTCGCGCTTGATCACGATTTGCCGATCCTGATCCACACGCCACACTTGGAAGACAAGCTCAAGGGCACGCGGCTGATGCTCGCGTCACTGGCGAATTTTTCCAAACTAGACCGCTCCAAAGTCATCATCGATCACGTCGAAGAACACACTGTCGCCCAAGTTCTTGAAGCTGGTTACTGGGCGGGCATGACGCTCTATCCGCACAGCAAATGCTCGCTGGACCGGGCGATTGACATCTTGGAAATCCACGGGCCAGAGCGTTTGTGGATGAACTCAGCTTGTGATTGGGGCGTTTCTGACCCGCTCGCAGTACCTAAATGCGCCTTGCAGATGAACCTGCGCCAGCATTCCAAAGAACAGATCCACCGCGTCATTTACCAAAACCCGCACGACTTCCTCAGTCAGTCGCCACGGTTTAAGATTTGAGAAAATGCATGGCCGCAAGCCGGAGTGGCTACCTCCGGCGAGCCACAACCCGCAGCGGCGGCTTGAAGCCGCCAGTGCGATTCATGGCGTCTTGAAAACGCCACTCCGTCTCGAATCGCAGCGCAGCCGATAGAGGTAGGAACGGGGCTTTAACCCCGCTCCCCCCTCCGAACCGGACGTGCGGATCTCCCGCATCCGGCTCTCCAGTCAGTAGTTTGCTCCGTTACGGAGGCGCGCGAATTCTGTTTCTCGGGCGTCTTGCAGGCAGAAGAGTCCGAGCTTCTTGAAGTAGC
>JBGSLX010000015.1:0-8398 GCA_041740475.1 Akkermansiaceae bacterium
GGCGGCAAAGCGATTTCCGCAGCGATGGAAAAAGCCGGCCTGGAAGCGAAATTTGTCGGCGGTTTCCGCGTCACTACCGATGAAGCCATCGAAATCGTCGCTCGCGTGCTGTCTGAGGAAATCAATCCGGGACTGGTGCGAATGATCCGCGAGTTTGGCGGCAAGGCGGTCGGCATTCCCGGCAACGATGTCTTTCTCGGCGAGAAAACCAAAGGCACGGATGCGGATGGCAGGCTGGTGGACATCGGTCGCGTCGGTGAAGTGGTCGGCTGCCATCTCGCGCACATGGACGCCGCGCACAAGGCGGGGATCGTGCCAATCATTTCCCCGCTCGCCGCAGAACTCGCCACCGGACGACCACTCAACATCAATGCCGATCTGGCCGCCGCCGCGCTCGCGAAGGAGCTGCGTGTCGCGAAACTGGTCTATCTTTCCGATGTGCCCGGTCTGCTCGCAGACCCCGCCGATCCGTCCTCGCTGATCCAGTCCGTCACCCGCAGCGAGGCAGAAGCCTTGATCGCCAACGGCACGATTTCCGGCGGGATGATCCCCAAAATCCGCAGCGCCTTGGACGCTCTGAACGCTGGTGTTCGCAAGGTCCACTTCGTCGATGGCCGCCTGCCACACGCCCTGTTGCTAGAAATTTTCACCGACGGCGGAATCGGCACGGAAGTGGTGCGGTGACAGCTCGACTTCGATGATAAATTGGGAACAACGAAAAGCGCGAAAAGCTCGAAAGAAGATGTGGATTCGTGAGATTTACGAACGGGTGACTCGCCATTCTGCACCAGTTGATTTCCCTTTCGCCAGTTTCGTCGATTTCGTTGTTTCTATTCCCGAATTCAGGCTCAGTCCGCAGCGCGTTTGATAGCCCAGACTTCTTGTGGTGTTAATACTCCTGCAAACGGGCTGCTTTGCCACAATCGAGTAGCTCGCTCGCTGTCAGAGACGATGAGCGAAGCAGCCTCTGCGGGCGACGCGCTTTCCAGAAATTCCAGCCATTCCTGCAAAGTGGTGATCGCGGAAGCTCCTTCTCTTCGCGACATCCATGCATGTAGGTTAGCAAGTGCTTTGCCAATCACCGCCTTTGGATCCAGCTCCAGCTTTTCAGCAATGATGCGGTGCATTTGCAGCGACTGAATTTCTCTAAGGCGATGCATCAAACCCTAAGTGCATGACAGGGCTGTGTCGTCAACTCCTCACTTCCTGCCGACTGATGAGGCAGGGTGTATCTTCTGGAAAACAACGAGCCGATTACTGGCCCCACGTCTTTACGTCGTCGGCAGACTTTCCAGTGCCCGTTTCGAATCCATCAGCACCATCACTCCAGACTGCGACGCGGCGACCATTCAGTGTGGCATTGCCGCCTCCTTTGGGTGCGACAGCAATTTTTTCGTCGTAATCGAGATCAAGCCTCACGTTTAGAGGGCCACCCCATGAATCGTAGAGCCCATCTACTGCATCCCCGTTGAAACTTAGTCCATTTTTCTTATTTTTGCCCTCTTTGGCGTTGAGGAACTTAATGGCGCGTGGGTTGTTCGTGGCATCATTCCCTAGCAAGGTATTCAACATCGTAACGCCTTCTCCAGCGTCGGTTTTCACAGTTTTATCAGCGTCTCCAGACACAGGCATGCTTCCGTACTCCGTAAAGAAATTGTTCACCGCACTCTCAATGGCAGTGGCGCTCGCAAGAGTGGTAACTTTTCTGGCTTTCTGGACAGCGGCATTTCCAGCGGAAAAGCCCGCAGCAGCGAGAATCGCAATGATGGCGATGACGACGAGTAACTCGACCAAAGTGAAGCCTTGCGGGCGTGGATGAGATTGGATTTTCATGTTGGGTTGAGGTTGGAATTCGTGACCACGCGCGGCAAATACATTTTTGAGGTTTTGAAGGCTTCTGTGCCTGCCTCGAATGGACATAGTAAACACCTAAGCTTCCGATTAAGTGTCCGCAATGTTTATTTTCCGCCTTTGCCGTTGCGGGTGGCAAGGCAGGAAGCCAAGGTCCGCGCATGCTAGGAGACAATCTGCGAGACGCGATTCTCGATCACATGCGTGCCAATCCCACCCAGCCAGTGACCAAGTCGTCGCTGGCTCGCCAATTGCAAGTCCCCGTCGAGCGGCGCTCGGAGCTGCGCAAAATGATCGAAGCCCTCATTTCCGAAGGCCAGATTCAGGAAGGCAAAAAGGCCTGTTACGTGCTGCGCGCCAAAGTCGGCAACGCGCTGTGTGGAACGCTGAAGTTCCACCCGAAAGGCCACGCGTTCTTTTTTCCTGACGCTTCGGACGAGGCAAATCTCGCCACCGGCCTCGATCTCGTCGCGCTCAACCGCATCCACGTTTCGCGTCGCGATGTGGGAACCGCGCTCGATGGCGACCGCGTGCTCGTTTCAATCCAGAAGCCCAGCCCCAAGCGGCCATTCCGCACTCGCAGCGAAATCGTTCCAGACGCACCCGACGAAGCGCGCGGCAAGGTCGAAAAAATCCTCAGCCGTCGCTCCGGCCGCCTCGTCGGCATTTTTCGCAGCAACAAAGGCTTCGCTTGGATCGATTGCGACGACAAGGCGGTCGATGGCCGCGTGGAACTGACGGGCGACACCACTGCCCAGCCGGGACAGATGGTGGTGGTCGATCTGGACACTTGGAAAGACCCCACCACCGCGCCGCGTGGGCGCGTCATCGAGGTGCTCGGTTGGCCCGGTGATCCGGGAGTCGATATCATCGGCGTGATTCACCGCTTCGGGCTGCGCACCTCATTTCCAGACGAAGTGCTCGCCGCCGCCCGCGCCGTGCCGGAAGACCCGGAACCTGCGGAAATCGCCCGCCGCCAAGATTGGCGCGAGAAACTCGTCATCACCATCGATCCGGCAGACGCCAAGGACCACGACGATGCGATCTGGGCCGAGAAAACCCGTACGGGCTGGACGCTGGCCGTCCACATCGCGGACGTGTCGCACTACATCAAGCCCGGCAGCGTGATGGACAAAGAAGCCGTCGAACGCGGAAACTCGACCTACCTCGTGGACCGAGTTTTGCCGATGCTACCCGTCGAGCTGTCGAATGGAATTTGCTCGCTGAAGCCAAACGTGGACCGCCTGACCAAGTGCGCGCTGCTTGAAATTTCCTCCGAAGGAAAAATCACCAAGGCCAGCTTCATCGATGCCGTGATCCACAGCCGCGCGAAGCTTTCCTACGAGCAAGCGCAGGCGATTCTCGATGGCAAACCCGCGCCCGATGGCTCAGACCCACAACTCGTGGGAATGGTGCGCGAGGGCTGGAAACTCGCATCCACACTGCGAAAACTTCGCTTCTCAAACGGCGCGCTCGATCTGGAAATGCCGGAAATCAAAATCCGTCTCGATGCAAAAGGGCGCTCCGTCGCCGCCGAGCCAGTGATTCACACATCCAGCCATCAACTGGTGGAGGAGTGCATGCTCGCCGCCAATGACGCCGTCGCCAAAGTGCTGCGCGAACGGATGAAACCCGCTGTTTATCGTGTCCACGAAGATCCCGATCCATCGCGGCTGATGGACTACACCGAGACCGCCAAGCTCCACGGCTACCGCCCCGGCGATCTCACCAACCGCGCCCACATCCAGAAATTGCTCGATGAGTCAAAAGGCACGCCGGAGGAACACATCATCAAGCTGGGACTGCTCAAGAGCCTGAAACGCGCCGCTTATTCTGCCGAACCGATCGGCCACTACGGCCTTGCAAAAGGCGACTACTGCCACTTCACCAGCCCGATCCGGCGTTACGCGGATTTGATCGTCCACCGCGCCTTGCAACCGCTGCTGGTCAATCCGCCGAAAAAACCGGACCACACATCATCGCAAGCCGACTTGCGCGAAATTTCCCGCCACATTTCCGATACCGAACGCACCTCCGCCGAGGCCGAGAGCGAGACGAAGATGATCAAGCTGTTTGAGTATCTTCAGCGCGTGGCGGAAATGAAGGATCCGCATGAGTTCGACGGACTCGTCACCGATGTGCGCCCGATGGGCCTGATGGTCGAGATTCCGGCCATGAGCATCCGCGGCGTGGTCAAGCGCGAGGACTTGCCCGAAGGTCGCTGGCGGCTCGAAGGCCACCGCGGCGCATGGGTTTCCTCGGATGGCAAAGTCATCGCCATCGGCATGCGCATCCCACTTCACGTCATCGGGCTGGATCGCGAGAAACGCTTCGTGGATTTCGCCGTGGCAGGAGCCCCCACCACCGAGGGCACACGCCCCATCACCGCCCGGACCGCCCCACCGCCCAAGCACAAAGCCAAACCCGCGCCGAAACCCGCCGCAAAAGCCGGCCCACCTCGCTCCGCAAAAAAACCAAGCAAACGCCGCCACTAGCACCGCCACCCACCATGGCTCTTGCCTGATGCGTGGCGGATTTTCGAGGAATGCTCCATTATCACGGCGGACAAAAATCTTCTCGCCTCCGCTCCCGCCCTCCTCACGTCAGGAATTTCCTAGACTAATCTTTACACTACCTCGCCCCGAATGCGGAATATTAAGGCGTATGGAATGATCTCGAAACGACATTTGCGCAATTGCCCTTCGAAACAGCGATGCATTTCAGGACCGGCGGCCATTCAATTCTCGGCGTCTTTCCATTTTCCCAGAAAGCGGGTTTGGAGGTCGCCTTGTTGTTCCACATACCACGCGGCGGCGGCGAGTCCTTCTTCGCGGGCGGCATCGTCATACTTCACCGGCATGACTTAGAAGGTTGAGCCGAAACGTTGGTCGATTTCTTTCCAGAGGTCTTCGGCAGGGATGAGTTTCGCCTCGCCTGCTTCGATGCTCGCGACCCGCCGTTGTATTTCTTCCCGCCACTCGTTACTCAATTCGTCTTCATCTTCCTCCAGACTTTCAAGCAGGCGACTGGCGAGTTGAGATCAGTCCAGCCGCGGGAGATGGAGAACTTCGTCATCCAAGCGTTGGTAGGATAGAGTCATTTCGGCCACACCCTTAAATAGTTGAGGCGGCGGGTTCTTTCCAGCGAATTTTCCAGAGTCGAAAGCCCATTCCAGCAAGTCAGCGGACACACAAGTTCTGTCGATGAGCCCTGCCCACTCTTTACTCCCAGCCTAGCAGCCTGTCGGACTTAGAAGATACAATCTCTGAATCATCGGGCATCGCGGATCGCACAGTTGTGATGCCCGCCCGTTTCCGCAACATTGACCACTGCACTCCGATGCTACTACCGCCCTTACCGCCGTGAGGTTGGAACTTTCCATGGTGATTGAAGTCTGAACAATCGAGAATAATTGTGAGCAGTGAGGACTATCCATGAATGCCCTTCTTATGAACCTCTCGAGCAATACTCGCCGTGTTCCATAAAGTTTTACGAAGAACCTTTTATGTCCCTTTTTTGACGTGGATGGATGAGATTAAGAGACAAGAGTGTCCCTCCCCCTTGAACAGGCTTCTTGTGATATCAAAGAATCATCCCCGGCGCGTATTGAGCGGCTTGCGGGTGGGCGGCTTCGAGTTTCTTGACGGCGGTGACGAAGGCTGCGACTTGAGACTTGGCGGCACCGGACTCGCGATCTCCTCGGGCAAGGATCGCATCGAGTGCTTCGCGAGAAAGTCCGAGGCGGCTGTCCGCCGCGAGACGCTCGACAAGGTTGTTATGGTCGATTTTCCCAGCGCGCAAATCGTTCACGGTGGCGACGGCGTGCTCCTTGATGGCATGGTGCGCGGTTTCGCGGCCGACGCCGGATTTCACAGCTTCCATCATGATGGTGGTGGTCATGAGAAATGGCAGGTAGTGCGCGGTCTCGGCAGCGATCACCGCTTCATAAGCGTCCATCTGATCAAGGATGGTGAGATACGTTTCGAACATGCCATCGGTGGCGAAAAAAGCATCCGGCAGCATCACCCGGCGGACGACTGAGCAGGAAACATCTCCCTCGTTCCATTGATCGCCAGCCAGTCCTGCAGCCATCGCGAGGTAGCCTTTTAAAATGACGTGGAAACCATTCACGCGCTCGCAGGAACGCGAGTTCATCTTGTGCGGCATGGCGCTGGAGCCGGTCTGGCCGGGCGCGAAACCTTCGCTTGCAGTCTCGTGGCCAGCCATCAGGCGCAGCGTTTTGCAAAAAGAAGAAGGGCCGGAGCAGAGATCAGTCAAAGCCGCCACCACCCGGAAATCGAGCGAACGCGGGTAAACTTGGCCGACATTGGTCCAGACGGCGGGCATTCCAAGGTGAGCGCAGACGCGTTGCTCCAGCTCGGCGACCTTCGCGGCATCGCCCTCGAACAGCGAGAGCGGGTCCATTTGCGTGCCGACTGCGCCTTTCAATCCGCGCACGGCGTAGGAGGAAATCACGCTTTCGAGGGCGTGCAGCGAGGACAACAATTCTTCGCCAAACATCGCGACGCGCTTGCCCAGCGTGGTCGGCTGCGCGGCGACGTTGTGCGTGCGGGCCGTGAGCACGAGCTCGCTCCATTGCTCCGAGCGCTCGCGCATGCTGCGCAGCGCGGCGACCGTCTTATCCCGCACGATGAGCAACGAGCGATAGACTTGGAGCTGCTCGACGTTTTCCGTGAGATCGCGCGAGGTCATGCCCTTGTGAACGTGCTCTTGTCCGGCGAGTTCGTTGAACTCCTCGATGCGCGCTTTGACATCGTGGCGGGTGATTTTTTCCCGCCTCATGATCGATGCCGCGTCCACTTGGTGCTTCGCGTTTTCGTATGCGGAAATGGCATCCAGCGGGATGTCTAGCCCGAGATCGCGCTGGGCTTTCATCACGGCGATCCAGAATTCGCGCTCTAAAATGATCCGCCCTTCGGCAGACCAGATGTCTTGAATGGCGGGCGAGGCGTAGCGTTCGGCGAGGACGTTGGAAATCACGTCGCGAATCTTGCGGCGCGGTTTTTGAAGTTTCAAGCGGAGCTTCCGCGAATCATGGTCATGCACATGCAGCGCTACCATCACTCGCAGTTCCAAGACGCCCAGCGCTTGTCGGAGCTGAAGATCGCCAGCGGTCAGACCGTTTCCGTCTGCATTCCCACGATCAACGAGGCGGAAACCATCGCCGCGATCGTCACGACGATCCGCACGGAGTTGATCGAACGCACTGCTCTGGTCGATGAAATATTAGTCATCGATTCCGGATCGAGCGACGCGACGGTCGAGCTCGCGCAAGCGGCTGGGGCCAGCGTTTTTCGCTCGTCTGAGATCGCGCCAGAAACGGGCAGCCACATCGGCAAGGGTGAAAATCTATGGAAAGCGCTGCATGCCGCCCGCGGATCGATTCTCTGTTACATCGATGGCGACATTGCCAATTTCCACCCTAGATTCGTCACTGGTTTGCTGGGTCCGCTGTTGAACGATCCAGAAATCGACTATGTAAAAGCTTACTACGAGCGCCCGCTGGCCATCGGCGACGCCACCCATTCCAACGGCGGCGGACGAGTATCCGAGATCCTCGTCAGACCAATGATCTCGCTGTTTTATCCGGAGCTTGCGGAAATCCTGCAACCGCTGTCCGGCGAATACGCCGCTCGCCGCACTCTGCTGGAAACCCTCGCCTTTCCCACTGGTTACGGCGTGGAAATCGCGCACCTGATCGATCTCGCGAATGCCGGGACGCTCCAACGCATTGCCCAGACCGATCTCGAAAAACGCATTCACCGGAACCGCGACAATGGTGACCTAGGCGACACTGCCTTCGCCATTCTGCGAGTGATTTTCCGCCGTCTCGAACGCGATGGAAAACTCAGCCTCACCACTAAACTAACCGACGTGCATCAGCGTTGGTTGATCGATGAATCACACATTGAGCGATTGACCAAAAGCATCCCGGAGCCCGAACGTCCGCCCTTAAGTGGCACGGGGGCCGCGCCCGTGATCAGAACCACCGCCACTGCGCGGTGACGTCGAGCCTATCAACCTAGATGACAATATACTAACAACGAAAAGCCTCGAAAGAAGAATGAAAAAACGAGTTGGGAAGATTCACTTATAGGGTGACTCTCCAATATGCTATAACCCATTCTTCTTTGGCCGATTTCTTCTATTTCGTTGTCTCTATCGAACAGTGCATAGCTTGCATAACTCGTCACATTCCGATCACTGTCATGTTTCTCATCCGCACCATCAGCGCATGAGTCTGTATCGCCCGGTCATTTGGATTGTATCGATCTACAAATAAGCGTTTGGCATGCCGTATCATTGATTAAGCGTAACTATTCAGGTCTTTAAGAAAACTTAAGTAAATTTCTGCGTATTGATTTCAGCAAATGTTGAGTGACCAAGCCAAAGCCCTGCGTCCCATGATCCAAGCCGCGTATGATGCGGGTGGGTTGGACGGTGTCTGCGAAGCGGTCGCCGGACTCATCGAGCCGTTAGAGGCATGCGTCGAGCAGCTCATGGCCCGCGTGGCGCTGCTTGAAAA
>JBGSLX010000016.1:0-6920 GCA_041740475.1 Akkermansiaceae bacterium
AACTCAGCGTAGTTTTGGAGATGTGGGCGGAGGTGCCCACAAAGATAAAATGGGTATATCGGTAGCAGTCACTTACAGCACTGCCCGTGGTGCCTATGAAATCTATCGAGGCACTGAAGATGATTTGCACCGACTCGGCAGGGAGTTGATGCAGGCAGATCTAGTGGTCGGCTGGAATCATGAGCAATTCGACTATCCCGTTCTTCAGCCGCACGTTCTAGCACTCGATAACTTAGTCGATACACAAAATCTGGACATGATGGCGGATCTCGAAAAACGAGTCGGCTTCCGCCTAAAACTCGACTCTGTCGCCACTGCGACTCTCGGAGTGGGCAAATCAGCCGACGGACTGGACGCCCTGCGCTGGTGGCAGGAACACAAAAGAACAGGCGACTTTGCACCACTGCGGAAGATCGCCGAATACTGCGCTTATGACGTAAAGGTCACCAAGTGTGTCCACGAATACGGTGCTACGAACGGCCTGTTAAAGTATGACAACAAAAACGGCGGCATCGCCGAGGTCGCCGTGGACTGGAAATAGCTAGTCGTTCACCACTTTGTCGAAACCCGATGTATGAATGGACGAGATAATCTAGCAATTTCTATCAACCTCATTTTACCGCATGATCTAGGCTTTCATAGCGTTCTCTCACACTCCAGCGATGAACTCTTCCTCGCTTCAATGCGAGTGTTGAAGGGTGTATTGATTGATTTGATCAAAGTTAAAATGCCTAAAAATAACGGCTGCTCAGTCTAATAGGCGCTGGTGTTGCCGAAGACGAAAATCGCCCCTATTGTGTTGAGTGCGTAAATTCGCTCAAAAGTGTTCGCCACTGTGCAGTTGCTCGATGTGCGCCTACCAGCTACCCACTGTCATGAAATAGTGCTTACCCTTTATACCCAGCCCGAGCAAGGCCTTCGAATCCTACCCCACCAGTTACAACTCACTCTTCCTGAGTAAGCCTCACCAAGGATCTGACCTACATCATCAATTTAAAAAAGAATTCGACATGACCCCGCAATGTCACAGGTTGCATATGCACAAAGACAAAGCCCCTGCGTATCCAAGGTTGGCAATGAGTAATAACATCAAGCGATGATGTTATTTGTTTGTGCATGGGTAGTTATCAAAGAACTCTCAGTCAGACAAAGGCCTTCCCCAAGCCCTCTATCCTAGACAATTCAAACAATGAAATCTCCCCTCACTTATTGCATCTCGGCAATCTTGATATCTGCTTCAGGGAATGCCGCTGTCGTCAATTATGTAGTAACCGGATACGCCGCTGGCAGTGCCCCAATTGTGGATACTGGCCCGCGCGGAACACCCGATTTTTCTGGAGCGAATGCAGCATGTGGCCCAACCAATTCGGTTCTGAGGGCAGCAGACTCGGGGACCTTCGTCGATTTTACGATTGGGAATGCAGATTTGATCAGCGGAGACAAATTTTTTAGCAGCGAACATCAATGCGCTTCCTACCGTCGCTACCCTACGCATCACGTTGCAGGCAGTGTCTAAAGGCGGCACTGAAATCATGATCGCCCGCACATCCAACAGTCAGGGCCTCACTGATATAGGAACCGTGACGGTTCTGCTGACAGGCCTAAATGGAGCTAACTTGAATACTCAACCAAACAACGCTCCGTTCGGTTTCGAATGGCGAAATGCTAGTAACAACGGACCATTAACTGGCAGCAATCAAATCGTTTTCACTTCATACGATATTGATTTTACGCAACGAAACAGGATCCCAGTGTCAGATTATTCAACACTCCGCACTTCGACATCACCGGCTACACGGCTGACAACTACCACGTCACTGGGAACGACCACAATCGTTGATGCTGCTCCAGGCACTGACAGCATTACCAATGATGCAAGAAACGCATACGCATTTTTGAGAGTTGCGGGTGATAATACGCAGTCGATATCGGTGGATAAAGCGGGTGGCGGCAAAGAAGCAGATGGGTTTGGTACGGGTGGTAATCAGCTTTATATGTTTGGGTTTCGCAGCCCATCGCCGCTCGTTCCCAGCATTCCAGAGCCAACCAGCGCGATTCTCGCCAGTCTCGGTGCTCTGTCTCTACTGCGAAAGCGCCGCGCGCAATCCTGAATGCGGAGATGCAGAAGACATTACCGCACCAAAGCCACCCGCCATGTGGCGAAGAGGGTCAGTGCAGCTCCGGCAAATTCCACAACCGAAAATCGCTCGTCAAAAAGGAACCAAGCACCCACCGCAGTGACGATTGGCAGCAACATCTGGATCGATGAACCACGTGAAACCGGCAGACTGCGGTAGGCATTGGTCATCAGAAGTTGGGAAACACCCACGACGCTCGCTGCCGCAATCAATGCCCCCTGACCGAGCGCGGGCAGCGCAAGCGTGGCACCGCCACCCATTGGCAAGGCGAGCAAGATGCAGAAAAGACACAGCGAGCCGTAAATCGTCCCCGCGTGCTCAGTTTCGCGAAGCTTACGAATCATCACCACCACGATGCCTGCCCCGACCGCACCCGCGACTGCGAGCAAATCCCAGCCTGAAATCGCGAGATTGGCATCCCCGCCGAGAAAGACCAGTAACCCTCCAAAGGCAGCGAACATCCACAGCAAGGCAGCTCGCGGGGTGCGCTCTTTCAGCCACCTAGCGGCGATGAGCGTCGCGAAAATCGGATACGTCAGACTCAGCACCACCGCCCGCGCTGCGCCGAGGTGGGAGATCGAAAGGTAGAATGCCGCCGTGCTCAACGCGCCGATCACTCCGCGCAGAACCACAAGTGGATTGCCGAAAAATGCACGAAGCGATAACCCCCGGTTGAAGCCATACAGCGCCACCACGATTGCGATTCCGACCACCCCACGGTAAAGCAACGCCATCCAGCCGTTTGCCACCGGGAGATGCACACTAACTCCACGCAGCAGCAAAGCATTGGTTGCGAAAAGAACGACGGAAAGCAGCATCATAAGGGTGCCGCTGGAATCAGTTGCTTGGTGTGGTTTCATCGGATCAATGGGATCCAGAAACAGCGCGCCAGCAGGCGGGAATGATGGTTCCACCGGATGGTCGTCGGCCGCATCCGGAGGTTGAAAGGTGCCTTCATGATCCGGTAGCGAACGAGCGCCAAATAAGGCGCACGTTGAGCTTAATCGAATAACGGAGGACGGCAGTCACGCGCTCGAAGTGGCAGCTCAGGCGCGGGATGTCAAGATGCTGATATGCTCATGTCGGCGACTGAGCAAAAAACGACGGGTATTCATCGGATTAAATGAGTAATCCACGGCTATGCTCATCTGCTAAAATTTCTGAAGCGTGGCTCTTCGAGAAAAAGCGCGGCGCGGTCCCGCGTACGCACTCTCCAGACTGGGTATAGGCGATGGTGAGCACGTATCTCGAGACATGATCGTTCGTAAAACCTGCGCTACTTCTTCATTAGGCGCAGTCCAATTACAATCAGGCCTAGTAGTGAAACATCGTGAATCATGGTGTATTTGCGAGTCCGATCAAGGTATCAGATATGCGGTCTGTACATGCTTGAAGTGACATGGGAAGACCTAAGTAATTATCAAATGATCGGTGGCGAGATACAGGAACATGCGACACGAACAGAGGGCATCTCAATTTCCTTGGTAAAGAGATGAACCCCAGCGCTTTGCCAATTCGGCATCCGTGCGACTGAGGACGCGGGCGTAAGTTTGAATGCCTACATTTCGCAACTCACTTGGCTGTAACGACAACAACCATTTGCCTGAAGCATTCAAATCCATATCAGCCCATAGAGTGACCAAGTTTTCCATGGCATCATGACCGAGTGCATCATTGGGAAACTGGCTTACCCAGTGAGATGCAGCGATAGGATCTGATTGCGCCCAGCGTTGGACGATAGAGACCAAAGCTCGATCCTGATCGCCACCAGCAGGCAATTTTTCAAGCGCGATTACAGCAGCGCTTGCTGGATTTTTCTCCGCTGAAGCCACGGCGATTTGTTCGATCACTTGCTGCCGTAGTTTCAAGTCTTCGATTTGGTCAGCCCATCTCATCACTTCACCGGGATTCTGATATGCCCACTCAGCAGCCGCACGCAGGATTACGTTTGTCTGTGCAGTACTAGACGAGAGTTCAGTGATTAACCGCAAGGCTTCGAACGGATCGCTACGAATGGCTTCTGAACTCACAGCAGTCATGATTTCTGTGCGCACATTATCATCTGGCAGATTGCGTGCCCAAGCTGCGGCTCCTGTCAAATCGCTAACTGCCCAACGGAGTGCCGCAATGTTGAGTAAAATCAAACGCGTCTGGGGGTCATTGATCGCTTCTGCCAACGCTGCCGCCTTTCGAGGTGAGCCTGTAGCCCAATAGTCGAATAATCGCTGGGCAGCAGCATCTTTCATCTCATCCTCACCCATCTCGTAAAGTAAGATTGCAGCCATCTCCAGCGTCATTCCTTCCAGAAATTTACTCATCGCTGCCTCCCATTCTAGGGCGTCGTCCGTGGCTTGAATTTTGAAAAAATCAGACCTCATTTTTTCCAATCTTTGCTTCAATGATGCGGTGGCGGAACTATGGCGCCGACTCGGGGAATTGTGGTTGTGAATGTAGTTTGCCTGAGGTTCGGATTTCTCCGAAAATGGTAAAATGTCTCTAGCCACGCTTCCGCTCCGAGAATTCTTAGACAACCAAAAGGCAAAGCCCAATCCCACGAAAGTCATGGTCATCAGAACCATGATGGTGAGCCTACCAATAATAGTAGCTTTGCCTTTGTGAGTTTTTTGATCAGGCATGATATTTATTTTATATATGAAGACAAGTCACCTTGTTGAGCCAATTCATGAGATATTTTCCACAGTATAATGGGAGGAGCTGCCATCGCTCCTCCCATGAAGGATCAAAAAACCTAATGTTGGAGTTGTGAATAGTGCATGTTTTATGGAGCGGCGATCACATTGTCCAGAAAGCTGGTGCAGAGTGTTCCATCGTTATGACTTGTAACCGAGAAGCCCATTGTTGCACCGATAGTCATATTGATCGTTTTCGGCGTGCCCACTGAAGTCCAAGTTTTGCCATCATCCGAGTAGGACGCGGCAATCGAGTTGCCAGTTCGTGCGATTCTCAACCACTTAGGCACCGTGAGACTCGTGATGTTTGTGTAAGCGGTTGAGCCGCCAGTCGTGCCCCGCCATTGGAAACTTACACCATTACTAGGGGTTACGCAGACCATTGCATTGATGGCATTGGCACCCGTGTTTTCTCGGATCATCACACCCGCTTTAGCCCAAGCATTTGTATTGGTGATGCTTCCGACACGCGCCACGATACTGCAATCACCTGATGAGGTTTGATATACGTATCGAAACTCATCATTAGTCCCCCAGATATCTGCACCTGAGCCTGAAATGGTCCAAGTCGCGTCACTGAGACTATAATTGCCAGCGGATGATACAGAACCAATGTCTGAGCTATACCAAGTGCTGCTGCTTGTATTCGCAATGATGTTTTTGTTGCTATTCATCGTGATGGTTGCCGTTCGGGTCGATATGCCCGTGAGGTCACCACCCCAACTTGTAAACATATAGCCCGCAGCCGGATTGGATGTGACTGTAACCGTTGTTCCAGCATTATAGCTCGGTCCAGCCGGGTTAAACGTCACAGTGCCGTTGGGTGATGATTCGGTCAGTGTGTAAGTGGCAGGTGGAGTAGTCGCTGTGTTCGCAATGATGCTTTTGTTGCTGTTCATCGTGATAGTCGATGGATTAGCAGCTCCCGTAAGATCGCCGCTCCAGCCGGTAAACGTGTATCCAGAGGCTGGATTCGATGTCACAGTGACCACTGTGCCAGCCGCATAAGTCGGACCAGCAGGGCTGAACGATACACTGCCGTTGGGTGAGCTTTCAGTCAGTGTGTAGGTGACAGAGGGTGTAATGGCTGTGTTCGCAATGATGCTCTTGTTGCCATTCATCGTGATGGTCGTGGGATTACTCGTTCCCGAGAGATCGCCGCCCCAGCTTGTGAAGGTGTAGCCCGCGGCTGGATTCGATGTCACGGTGACCACTGTACCTGCCGTGTAGGTCGGACCAGCGGGGCTGAACGTTACACTGCCATTGGGTGAGCTTTCGGTCAGCGTGTAGGTGACTGCTGGCGCAGTGGATGTGTTCGCGATGATGCTCTTGTTGCTGTTCATCGTGATGGTAGTGGGATTACTCGTTCCCGAGAGATCGCCGCCCCAGCTTGTGAACGTGTATCCAGCGGCAGGATTGGAAGTCACAGTGACCACCGTGCCAGCCGCATAAGTTGGACCAACAGGACTAAACGATACACTGCCGTTGGGTGAGCTTTCGGACAGTGTGTAGGTGGTGCCAACTGTGGCGGTGGTGTTTGCAGTGACGCTCTTATTCCCATTCATCGTGATGGTGATGGGATTAGCGGAGCCTGACAAATCTCCGCTCCAGCCTGTAAATTCATATCCTAGCGCTGGGTTCGCCGTCACCGTGACAACCGTATTTGCAGGGTAACTGGGACCAGCAGGACTGAACGTGACACTTCCGTTTGGCGAATTTTCGGTCAATGTATAGGTCGGGCTAAGCGAATATTGCCGAGTATCATTGAGCCAATCATAGTTATCAAACGTAACATTGCTCAAGGTTGGGTTATTCGGAGCCACACCGATCCCAATTTCACACAGGGGCTGGGTATTACTCGCCTTGATGAAATTCTTCACGGAAAAGAATACGCCAGGTTTTCCTGTAGTCGGATCAATGATCGACAAACCCACATAGTAGGTTCCATTCGCGATGCTACTCGGAATAGAAACCGTGTCTTGAATGCTATTAATCGCTGGCGGGTTGAGATACGTCTCGGAGCCAGTCCCTGAAGTGGTATTTGGCGTCCAATCATAGTTACTTCCGGGATACCAAGTATGGACGTTGGTGT
>JBGSLX010000017.1:0-6697 GCA_041740475.1 Akkermansiaceae bacterium
CCGATGCTTCATACCACTAATCCTGATGCGTCACAGTTATGCTGCCACGCGTCATGATTTGTGATTTTGCGAGATAGGAAGCGGCGACCTTATTGTCGCTTTTTACTCGGCAGCAGTAAGGTCCCTCCTGCCTTCTCCACAAATCATGAAGCGGGTCTGTATCGCTTACATGACCTCGCCTTGACTAGAAAGGACGAGACCTGCATGCACAAAAAAAGCGAGCGCCAACATGATGTCGGCGCTCGCCATGGATTCTAATTTTCCTTGCGGATGATTATCTTTGCGCCTTCACGCGGCCGAAGAGCTTGCCTGCGGCAGCTTGTGAGGCCGAGATCGTGGCGTTCACGTTGTTCACTGGGCTTCCAGCCGTGACGTCGAATAAGACACCACTGGTCGGGCCGCTGTCCACGTCTGAGACAGTCACGCTGGTCCATGGATCAGAGATTCCAAGATCGCTGCTGTGCTCGAGAACAAGCACTGCGCTATCACGACCCGATGCCTCAAGCATGCTGAAGGACAGTGTAAGACCACCGCCAACTTCGGAGACATCTGGCAATAGTCCGACTGCATTGTCATCTGGATTTGCCGCACCTAACAACCAAGCAAGACCGTTGTCCACTCCGTCGTTATTCTTGTCGGCATCAAATGCAGCACCATCGGACCATGCATCGAACGGATCCGAAACAGGCAAATCTACCGTGATTGTGCCTGTTCCCGTGATGACACCTGGGAATTGTGCGGCACCATAAACGCCGCCACCTAGAGGTGCGCCGTTGACGACCAAGCCAGTGACTGTGTCGGTTCCTGCGTAGTTCAAGTCCAGAATCGCGTCCGTGGCGATCGTGACGGTAGAGGCATCGTTGTTCGGGTTTGCAGCACCGAGTGTGAGTGTGCCAGCGGTAGCCGTAGTATTACCAGTATGGTTTGGACTGGAAATCGACAACACACCGAGTCCGGTTTTATTGATAGATTCGCCAGTCAGACTTCCTGAGATCAGAAGATCCACTGCGGATGCACCATCGCCGACGTTGATTGTTCTGGTGCCTGTGCCTGCATTGAGGTTAGCCGAGATGGTCGCCTGAGCGTTGACGCCGCCTGTCCCTGATTGATAGGTGATTGTTCCTGTTACGGTGACGGTAGCTGTGCTCAAGCCCGTGTTGCGCAACTCGGGGGTCTGACCTGCGTTACCTGCACCTGAGCTGCCACCTGAATCGCCGAATTCGAGTGTGGTGATGGTTTCGTTGAAGCCGTTGAGATCCAGAGCGGACACAAAACGTTCCGCGATCGGGAGAGCTACGGCAGTGCTCGTTTTCTTAATCACCATGGCACCGGGAATGACCTCCGAGGCACCAAGAGTCAGAACACCGTCATCAATGTAGGTGATGCCAGTCCAAGCGTTGCCGGTATTGGTGAGTGCGAGGGTTCCTGAGCCGGCTTTGGAGAACGTCGTTGTGCCGGTAATTGCACCGCTTAGGACGGCGTCCACTGCGGCTCCGCCGTTTGGAACATTGAAGAAGCGTACTCCAGACAAAACAACAGGGTTTTGGAAGTCCAGCGTGTGTGTGGCGTCTGCGCGGCTCAACAAGAAGCTCGACTGGACGCTTGGGCCATCATGCATGAAGTTTCCGCTGCCCCATGTCACGGGTGCCGATGCTCCGCCGAAGTTCAATGCGCGGTTTGCACCATAAGCTGCAAAGCCTGAGAAGTTTCCGGTGATATTCACTTGTCCGGCAGATGTCCCAAGGGCACGAGTGAAATCGCCTGCGTTCAATCCGATCACGCCAACATTCAGTGTTAAGGCACTGGTTGCAGGCAGGGCAGAAACGTTTTGGAGCATCAGAAGTCCGCCGCCGCTCAGAGTGGTGGGTCCAGTATAGGTGTTTGCGTTTGCTAGGATGAGTGTTCCCACTCCCGACTTATTGAATCCACCAGCCGCACCAGTGATCGAGCCATTGGTGAAAGTGTAAGGGAAGGAAGCCGAGTTATTTACCGTGACGGTGTGTGGTGAGACACTGCCAACAATGTCCACGGCAGGTGCAATCGAGCCAGTGTCATTGAAGGTAACGCCATAATTCGCAGAGAATGTCGATGATCCCCCTCCGACTAGCCAGTTGAAGGTGTTGTCATTATCCCACACGTTCGCAGAGCCGTCTCCTACCCACGTGGCGGCGATTGCGTTCACTGTGATGTTCGGAGTGGTGCTGGATGTTGTTCCGTCCGTTACGTTGCTAGCGGTCAGCGTCTGTATGCCTGGTGATATGAAAGTCACTGGTAGATTAATAGTTCCTCCAACGAGGACGTCATTGGTCGGCAAAGTTGCAGATCCATCGGTAGATGTGATGGATATTTCATCACCTGAATCAACTCGGTTCCAAAACGCATCCACGGCATTGACATCAATGAAAAACTCAGTGCCGACGGATCTTGCGGTGGCTGTTCCAGACTTGCCAGTAGCGGTTCCCGGGGCAGCTGTCTCACCGGGAGCTAGTAGTTGCAAAGTGGCATATGCACCCGCATTCGTAGTCATGCTTAGTGGCACAGGTGTCGTGACCGCACCAGTGGAGGCTACGATGTCCACGGTCTGGGCTTTTTTGTTGCGGGCTCTGATGGTTTTAACGCCGGCAACCAATTGTCCAGATGGGTCATCGAAAACGCCGTTGAAATCCCAATCGAATTCCATGAGGCTGCCGGAGGTCGGGCTGGTCATGGTGACGATGTTGATGCCGTCAGGGACTGTTGCACCGTTGTCGTCTTGCGCTGTGATGGTGATATCGAATCCTACACCGTCGGTGACAGTTTGTGGTGAAATACCAGTCACTGCATACTTGGTAACGCCGGTCTGAACTGCGAAGGTCAGAGTCACGCTTCCCGCACCGCCAGCACCGCCAAGCGAAGTGCCATTTTGATTTCTTGCCGCTCCGCTTCCGCCGCCGCCTGGGGCGTTGCCTGCATTGCCAGGATTGTTCAAGCCGACGCCGATCGCGCCATCACCACCTCCTGCATTTCCGCCGATACCTCTGCCAAAGTTAGGCGAAGTCGCGTTGTTCGCAACACCGGCACCGCCATTGGCTGCGTCACCGGCACCGCCGCCACCGGTTCCTGAACCGAGGGTGCCGCCCCAAGCGCCTCCACTGCTTCCCCCTGTGAATGTTATGTTTCCAACGGTGCCAGTGAGAACGGCTGTGACGCTACCTTGGTTGGGAGTCGCATTGCCTTCTAATCTGACGTTGTTTCTGCCACCCAGTCCCCCGGTGGCTACAACCAGATCGCTTGCGGGACTGATGGTTGAAAATTTGGAAGATCCGCCTGTTTGCTCGGGTAGCTGACTCCCAATGGTGAACGATGTGCTGGTGCTGACTCCGCCGCCTCCTACAGTGATTTGATATTGTTGGCCGGGTGTGACGGGGACGACTGTCCGTGCGAAATTTCCACCAGTGCCGCCGCTACCGCGCGAATTAGCGTTACCCGTCGTGATAGCGTTTGCGACAACCCCACCACCTGCGCCACCACCGCCACGGCAATCTACAGTCACTGATGTGACATTATCCGGAACGGTCCAAGTGGTAGTTCCGGGAGTGTTAAAGATCACGGTTTCTGCCCATGCCGCTGGAGCAAAAGCGAGGATGCCTGGGCACAAGCCACGCACTAGGAGGCGAGAAAGGCCGAGGAGGGATTTCGATATGGAGTTATGTTTTAATTTCATCGTTGGTTTTATTTATGGATTGAATGCAAATGTAAGCGGGGGTTGTCGTTTCAGCGTGGGGGTTAGTCACACTGTAGGTCAGATTCTGATGCAAATTGCCACGGCAACTTGCTCAAGATTGACTTATTAACTGAGCGATGAAGGGGATCAGGTCAATCGGTATTTTCGCTAAAAAATGATTTGAGTTGGGTAACGCACTAGAAAAAAAGCATCTCTTCAGACATGCCACCTCATAGCCAGACGTCATTTGGATGGGTGCATCGCGACAGCGCCAATGTGCAAGCGGGCATGATCAAAGATGGAGTGCACCGCTTAGATACTAGCACGAATCACGATAAACGATTGAGCCTCTGTGGACTAGGAACTGCTACTGTTCATTTCACTTGCCGCGCACTGGCCTTGAGGCGCAGGGCGTTGAGGGCAATGAAGCCAGTGGCATCGTCTTGATTGTAGGCCTCTTCTTGGCCGCCTTCCATGGTGGCGACGGCTTCGGAATACATGCTGTGCGGTGAGCGGCGGCCAGCTTGCATGACGTTGCCTTTGTAGAGCTTGAGTCGGACCTCGCCGGAAACGGTTTTCTGTGTCTCGCTAACGAGTGCCTGAATGGCCTCGCGTTCCGGGGCGAACCAAAAGCCGTTGTAAACGAGCTGCGCGTATTTCGGGATGAGCGAGTCGCGGATAAACATGGACTCGCGGTCCACGACCAGCGTTTCGAGGTCGCGGTGGGCGGCTAATAATATGGTGCCGCCGGGAGTTTCATAAATGCCGCGGGATTTTATGCCGACGAAGCGATTTTCCACGATGTCCACACGGCCAATGCCATTGCGGCCACCGAGCAGATTGAGCACGCGCATGATGCCGTAGGGGGTAAAGAGCGAGTAGCCGTCCTGTTCACCGATTGCGAGCACGTCGCTGAGTTTGCCTAGAATGGAGCAGAGGGATTCGTGTTTCAGGCCGATTGCGTTGCCTTTTTCGAAGAGGATTTCGACGTATTCCGGCTGGTCCGGCGCATCCTCAGGGGAAACGGAGAGCACGTACATGTCTTGGTCTGCCGGAGTGGTGGCGTCATACCATGGGTCTTCCATGGCGCCGGCCTCGAAGGAGATGTGGAGGAGATTGCGGTCCATCGAGTAAGGTTTTTTCATCGATGCTTTGACTGGAATTTTGTTGGCCTCGGCGTAGGCGATCATTTCTGAGCGTCCGGGGAACTGCTTGCGAAACTCAGCATCGCGCCATGGGGCGATGCATTTGACGTGCGGGGCGAGCGAGGCGGCGGAGAGCTCGAAGCGGACTTGGTCGTTGCCTTTGCCGGTCGCGCCGTGAGCAATGGCGTCTGCGCCTTCACTGAGGGCGATGTCCATCATGCCCTTGGTGATGCAAGGGCGGGCGATGGATGTGCCGAGAAGGTAGCGGCCCTCGTAAATCGCATTCGCCTGAATCATCGGGAAAATGTAATTGGTGGCGAAGTCTTCCTTGAGATCGCCGATGTAGCACTTGGAGGCACCCGTGCTGAGGGCTTTTTCTTCGAGTCCATCCAGTTCGTCGCCTTGGCCGACATCGGCGCAATAGGCGATGATTTCAGCGTTGTACTTTTGCTTGAGCCAGAGAAGCAGGACGGAGGTATCGAGACCTCCCGAGTAGGCGACGAGAATTTTCATATCGGCGCGGAGAAAAGCAGGATGCCAAGCACGGGGCAAGCTCTGAACTTTCGCGCCGACGGATGATCTTGCCATGGCCGCCCGCGCCCATAGATTCGCCAGCGATCCGCAGTGACATCAGAACCCAAGACTCGCCCGATGTACTTGAAAGCAGGCTACCCGAACCCACAAAAAGCGGAGACCAAACGTTTCTGCCAAGGCCTCGCTCTGAATCCGGAAACGATTGAGCAATATCAATACTGGCATGCTGCAAACCACATCTGGAAAGAGATTCCCGAAGGCATCAAGCGGGCGGGCATTTTGGATATGGAGATCTATCTGTTCGCCAGCACGGCTTTCATGATCATCGAGACGCCACTTGATTTCGAATGGGATGAAGCCTTTGGTCGGCTGGCAACTTTTGAACGGCAAGCGGAATGGGAGCAATTCGTCGCGCCTTACCAATTGGTAAAAGATGGGCAGCGATCCGAAGAAAAATGGCATTTGATGGAACGCATCTTTTCGCTCAGCGAATCACTCGGTGCGTGCGAAACGAACCCCAAAAATCATCTTTAATATCACCAATGTCAGCTTCGACTTTAATCCTGAAGTTTGCATGAGCGCTGAGAAATGAGCATCGGATTTTTCCATAACGAGAAAAAGAAACACAGTTAAGTCAATCAGGCTTAGAACCCCAAATGAATGAATTAGAAGTTGATATGAAAAAAGTTTTTGTAAGCGGTTGTTATGACATGTTGCACAGTGGGCACGTTGCTTTTTTTGAAGAGGCCGCCACGCATGGAGAAGTCTACGTGGGCATCGGCTCTGACAAGACAGTGGACGAGTTGAAGGCGCGTAAAACGTTCAATAATGAGCAGGAACGACTGTACATGGTGAAATCGCTCAAGTCGGTAAAAGATGCATGGGTGAACCGTGGGGGAGGCTTGTTGGACTTTGTGGATGAGCTGAAAGAGCTGAAACCCGACATCTTTTTTGTGAACAGTGATGGGCACAGTTCGTTGAAAGAACAGGTTTGCCGCGAGTTAGGAATTGAATACTTGGTGAGCAAGCGATTGCCGCATGGTGAGCTGCCAGCACGCTCGACGACCGCGCTGCGCGAGGAGTGCAGGATGCCGTACCGGATCGATATTGCGGGCGGCTGGCTGGATCAACCAACCGTAAGCTGCCTGCATCCCGGTCCGGTGATTACGATCAGCATCGAGCCGGATTTTGATTTCAATGACCGCAGTGGAATGTCCACCAGCTCGCGCAAAAGAGCGATTGAGTTATGGCATGTGGACATCCCGGTGGGCGATAGAGAAGTGTTAGCTAAGACCTTGTTTTGCTATGAGAACCC
>JBGSLX010000018.1:0-11041 GCA_041740475.1 Akkermansiaceae bacterium
CCAGCCCGGAAATTCATCATGTAGACAGCCCAAAACGAACCCGACCTGAAGATAGACTAATCACGACTTTGTAGTGCCTTTGGTAGAGGATCCCTGCAAAATCAAAGGCTACAGCGTCACAATGAGAAACTTGGGTTAAGCGGCACAAAAAAAATCAGAGGCCCGATGTTTATCAGGCGCTCTGATTGAGATGTGGGTCGGAGCAAATCAACCGTTCCGGCGGCGGCGTCCCGCAAAGAGAAGCGCGCCGAATCCGAGCAGAGTCATGGACGCTGGCTCGGGGATGTATTGCAGGTTATCAATCGCGAGGGCGAGCGAGCCGGTGCCATCGCTGCCAAAGCCGATGGCGATTTCTTCGGTGTTTCCGAGGATGTAGGAAAATGGCTGGGAGCCGGAGCTTTGTGTCCAATTCACGCCATCGAGTGGAACGTAGATGTTGGTGGTGGTATCGAATGCTGGCAAAGCGATGTTGTAAGCCCAGATTTCGCCGTCGGTGAGGTTGCTCATTTCGAAAAAGAGATTGGTCACGGCAGATCCGGCGGCAATCGTCAGATCAAACAGCATATTATTCGCTCCTGCGGGAAAACTGCCGACAAACGCTCCGCCCGAGGCGAATGAGTCCGCGATGATGTAGAGCGTGGTGAAATCCGTTGCGCCAGCTTGGAGGTTGTCTGCAACCGGGTCCTGATTCAAAAAGTCTGAAGAACCGTTAGAAACATGGAAAAAGCCGGAAGTGTCGTTGTCCGTGCTGAACGTTTCGGTGAAGAATGTAGCTGCGTTCAGTGTGCCTGCGCAGGCGCAGATGGTGAGTGCGGTGAGTAGTTTCATGATGTTGTATGTGTTTGGTTCTATAAATTAGGCGCGTGGTCCGAGTGGAGCCGCAGCGGGTGTGACTTTTTGTGAAAGGTTCAAGGTCTGATAGGCACTGCGGAAGACGGCAGTGGCGTTCGGGTCGATGCGTGGATCAGCGGCAAATGCGGCAGATGCCTCCGAAGAAATGATCCAGTGATCGACCTGCGAACGCTGGGCGTTGACATCGATGACTGAGAAGCCGTGCGAATCCAAATTGACCTCGCGGACCCATGCGTTGAAGGCGCGAATGAGGTTTTCGAAATCGGCGACGGCCGGGACACCATCTGGGAATCCAGGGGTGCCAGCAGGGATGCCGGGGAAACGGACATAACCGCCGAAGCCGTTCGGCACGCGCTCTGGGGTGCCCGCGATCTCGTTGACGTTGTCTGAGGTGATCGAGGTGCAGACAAACTCGGTGCCGAGAGAGAGGCTGCTGGCAGGATTGTAGCCGACTGGATTCGCCGGGATGTCACAGGCGTAAGTGGAGTGGATGTCGCCAGTGAGGAAGACGCAGTTGGGGATGGGACTTCCGGTGACAGCACCCGAGATGAGTCCGAGGATTTCTCGGCGGCTTTGGCCGTAGCCATCCCAGGAGTCGATATTGATCGGCGTGGGGACAGTCGCAGTCGCGGGCACTCCGAAGACGGCTTGAAGCAAGGCTGCGGTGTCTGGAGGTAGGAGCGAAGGAATGACGACGATGGGCGCGATTTGCACCGAATTTCCCATGAGTTTCCAGCGGGCACCGGAGGTGACGAGATTTGCTGAGAGCCAAGCGCGTTGCTGAGCGCCGAGCATGGTGCGGGCAGGATCGTTGATGACGGTGGAGTTGTCAGGAGTCGCAGGTTGCTCGGAGCGATATTGGCGGAGATCGAGCATGAACAGGTCCAAGAGACTACCGAAAGAGAACTTGCGATAAACGGGCTGCACTTCACCAGCAGAGCCGGTGGCGGGAGTGGTGCGGATCGGCATCCACTCGAAGTAGGCCCGGATTCCGGCGGCTTTGCGGTCAGCCCAAGCACCTTCTGCGCCTTCGGTGTGATTTTCTGCACCGTCGCGCCAAGCGTTGTTGGCGGTTTCGTGGTCGTCCCAAGTGGTGATGAATGGATGGCGAGCGTGGAGCTGGCGCAGATCGGCGTCGGCCTTGTAGCAAGCGTGACGGCGGCGGTAGTCAGAGAGGGAGAAGATTTCCGTGGCGGGATCGTGAGCGCGGGTGGTGCCAGCGAAACCAGCGGGACCGTATTCACCGTTGGCATATTCGTAAATGTAATCGCCGACGTGGAGGATGAAATTGAGGTCATCGCGCTGGGCGAGGTGGCGATACGCGGTGAAGAAGCCAGCCTCAAAGTTCGAGCATGAAGCGAGGCCGAAGCGCACGGATGAAGGATTGGAGGTGGCGGCGGGCGCGGTGCGCATCCGACCGATCGGCGAATTCACGCCCAACGCACTGAAGCGGTAGAAATAATCCGTGCTGGGGGACAAGCTGGCGACATCGATTTTCACCGTGTGGTCACTGCTGACGTTGGTGATGAAACGGCCAGTGGCGACGCGCTGGGTGAACGAAGCGTTCCGGGAAACTTCCCAAATTCCGCGAACTGGAGCACCAAGTCCAGAGCCTGGAGTGGCGGTGGCGGATGGATTGACGCGGGTCCAAATGATCACCCGGTTGGGCAGCGGGTCACCCGAAGCCACGCCATATGAGAATGGATCGAAGCCAAGTCCTTGAGCTTCCGCACGATTCGAGCCGAGTTGAAACGCCGCCAGGAAGGCGATGGTGGCAGACCCCTTGGCGAGGAAATCACGGCGTGGCATGCAATTGCCGCGTGGTGATAGAACTTCAGCTTGGCTGACGACTGATGACCCTGCGACTTCGACATCGGATGTAATCTCGGCACTCTGATTGGAGGCGTTCGATGCGAGGACGGCAGGTTTGAGATATGTGTGTTTTGGTTTACCCATTCACGAATCTCACTGGAAACGATAGCCGTGCTGAAAGTGGAATCAGGTGACAATTTGGTAACATGACCGTTGAAATCATCGCCAAGCTCGAAAGTGCAGGCTCATTGACGATTTCAACGGCGTTGGAACTCGCCTATCAGTCAGTGACTACTCCTGTCCGCTGCGCCAGATTTCGAGTTCGAGCTTATCGCCGACCTGAGTGACGGTGAAGAAGTCCGCGATGGAATCGGTGGTGGGGACTTTGACCAGATCGATCAGGGCGGGTTCTTCGTAGGTGGTGCCGCTCTGGAGGGTGTAAGTTTTTTGGGCGAAGCCCGCCGGAGTGATCTGGTTGGTGGTGTAGTCGAGTGCCCAGAGATTGAGGCGGATTTCCTCGTGATCATCGATCAGCACGGTGCAGCCGTGACCAGTCCATGAAGTGGTGGCGAAGTTTTTCGAACGCACTGGACCTTCCGGGCCGACCAAACCGCCGCTCTCTGGGAACGTGACAAGGTCACGATGGTCGGGTGTGAAGAGCTCGCGGAAACCGTAATCAAGCAAGTTCTGAGCTTCTAAATCACCACTGCCAGTCTGCTGGATGCAGGCGGAAAGGATGCGGCTCATGCGCAGAGCGGTGGTCACACCAGACTCTGTACAAGCGGAAGCACTTGGCTGAGGCGGCACATCATTGGCATCTGTGAGGCCAAACCAGAGACGACCATTGCCGCCCTTCCAAGTGTAGCGTCCGGGGTAGGTATCGAGCGCTGTGAACTGCTTGTGCGGGCCATTGCACTTTTCCATACCGTTGAGATCGGTGCCGCAAAGCACTTCTTCGGGTTGTTCATCGCCCCAGATTTCAAAACTGGAGTATTCGACGAAAATCGGGTGTTTCACGCACTCACGCTGGAGGGTGATGGCGTCTTGGACTTGGCAGACCCAGCCTCCCGCCGGATGACCGAAGATGCTGGTGTCCATCCCCAAGTCAAAGGCGCGATCCTTCATCATGTTGATGAATTCGTGTTTAGAGCCTGTGACTTTTTCCGCGATGTGCTGGCCGATGGCCACCGAGGCGCGGTTGCAGGATTCCCCCATCATCGCAGCCAGAAGGAAGCGCAGCGGCATCGTATCGCCCGTGTTGAAAAACGGGTAGGGTGCTTCATTTTCATCGAGCTTGCTGGTGAAATCATTGTTGAGCGCATCGAGCACGCTGCCGGGTGTTTCGCCAGCAAGTTGGGTGAATAGGACAGGGTCATCCAAAGTCGCGAAGCCGTCCTCAATGGCCTCTGCCGCAAGCAGCAGCGTCATGGTCTTGGTGGAGCTGGCCATGTTCACGACCGGTAGGAATTCGTTGAAGGAGTAGAGCTTTCCAGCGCCAATACCGCCTGAATTTTCACGGTTGAGATCGGTGACCATGGCGCGGACGGATTCGCGGGTTTGGGGCGTCCACATGAAGTCAGTGGCCAGCGTGAAGTAGTTCGGGACATCGTCATCGACGCTTGCGGTGCCGCTGAAAAAATGAGCGCCACCGGTGCCGAGTTCGTCAGCGGCACGATCCTTGCGAGGAATGCCGGAGATGAAGTCGGCCTCGCCGTCGGAGTTGAAATCCGCGCTGGCGAGGGTGATCCCGAACTTGTCGTCGGCGGCGCTGTCGCTGTTGACGGCGAAATTCGTCCCGTTCTCCGTGCTACCGCTGTCTTGGTGGAGTCGGCTGGCGTCAGCAGGAAGAAGACCGTCTGCTGAGCCTGGAATGACGAAGACAATCCCAGCATCGGCTTTGTCATTGATGTCCTCGCCGGGTGCGGAGGCCATCAGCTCCGAGAAGCCATCGCCATTGCAATCGCCTGCGGCGAGACTCCAGCCGAGGTCTTCATCGCTAGCGGCGGTGCCGGGCAATGAGGAAGACGGATCGAGAGAACCGATCTGGCGGATGAATTGGTTTTCCGCCCATGTGAGGCCGAAGATACTGCCATAAACCACGTGCACGGCACCGGTGAACGGACCCGCGACGGCATCGCCCGGTGCGCCGATTGCGAGGTCTTGCGCGGTATCGCCATCGAAGTCACCCGCAGCGAGACTCCAGCCGAAATTGTCGCCGTCGGCTGGTGTGCCTTGGATGTCGAGCCCGCCATCGAAGCCATTGCGAGTGATGAAATTGCTGCCGGAAAAACCACCCGCATTTCCATAAACCACCTGCACAGCACCGGCATCCATTGCGGAGCCGACGTCTTCGAGAGGCACTCCGATGGCGAGGTCGGCAAAGGTGCTGCCATTGAATTGGCCGGAAACCAGTGCCGAGCCGAAGCGGTCCGAAGCTTCCGCCGTGTCAGCGAGGCCCGGCGAGTCTTGGTGAAACATTTCGCTGCCCGCTGTGCTCAGTCCGGCAGCAGCGCCCCACAGCACATGGACGGCACCAGCGGCGGATTCACCGCTCACGGATTGACCGGGTGCGCCGATGGCGAGGTCGGAGCGGCCATCGCCATTGAAATCTCCAACGCAAAGAGCGCGTCCGAAGTCATCACCTGCGGCGGATGTTTGGCCGAGGGAATCGCGGGTGATGAGCTGGTTGTCAGTGGCGGATAGACCAAATGGCGTGCCGTAGAGAATTTGCACGCTGCCCGCGCCGTTTTTCGCGCCGATGTCTTTATCGGGAATGCCAATGGCGAGGTCGTCGTTGCCATCACCGTTGAAGTCGCCACTCGCAAGGGCGGAACCGTAGCGGTCCTCCTCAGCAGGAGTCCCCAAGACGTCGAGGTCATCTTGATGCCAAAAGTCCACATACTCGCGGTTTTCCATGCCCGTGGCAGAGCCGTGGAGAATGAAAATGCCACCCACATTGCTGACTTCATTGACGTCGCGCATGGGTGCAGCGATGGCGGCATCATCAAAACCGTCGCCATTGAAATCACCGGTCGCAAGCGCTTGGGCCACCGCTTCGCCTGTTTGTTGATTGCCGAGGAAGGAGTCAGTGAGCGTCGGTGCGATGAGGCCGATGCCGGGTGTGTTGGGAATCAAGTCGAGTGAATCGTCCGTAAGCAAATGGCTTGCGTAGGTGTCCGCCGTGTAGAAATCCGGGCGACGATCCCAGATTTGAAGCCTTCTCTGGGGATTTCCTTCGTCATCGGGATAGAGCAGCGCGGTCGCGTAGCCGCTACCGGTCAGGCCGGTGATGGCGGAGTCCAAACGCTCATGACTGACCTCGCCAGAACCGCGAATGTTGAGCGGCATGGATGAGCCGGGCAGCGAGGAAATGAATCCATTGTCATCCGTCCACAACGGCAGGTGGCATTGGTTTTCAAAAATGTCGGTATAAAGGATCTCGAACTGGTTTCCGGCGATGGCGCTGATGCGCAGCTTCGGCTGGCCGGAAAGTCCTGGCGCACTGAGAGGATCGGAGAATTGCAGACCGCTGATTGCACCAGTGGTGGGATTCACATTCCATGTGACGGCGCGGAGGTGGCGGCTGCCTCCGCCGCTCGGCTCGACATGGACTGCGGAGACGACTTGGTAGCGAGTGACGCCAGCCTCGCGGGTGGAAAAGGTGCGATGCGCAAGATCGAACGCGAGCACGTCGAGATTCGCATTTTCGCCGAAACCGAGGGTCTTGTGGTGAACAAAAGTACCGAAGGCGGTGAGCGAACGACTGGAGAGCCACAAATTTCCATCGCTGGCGATGCGGCCCGTGAGAAATATCGGCGCGCCAGCAACGGCGGGCGGATCGAGCAAATGCACCTGTGGATGGTGGCCCTGAATCGGCGGGGTAGTCGCGAGTTGGCTCGGATTTGGTGTAAAACCGCTGCGCCAACTGGTGAGCTGGTGCCAAGCACCGGTGCCGGTCGCCGTGACCAGATCCGCACCGACTTCGCCGGTGGATGGCACTTCAATCTCGCGAATGAAGGCCACATCCACCTCGCGGAGATTGGGCGGCGGCGTGCCAGTGGTGATGCCGCGGTCGTTTTGCGCAACCCACTGAGCGGCCATTTCAGTATCGGGCGGACTGCCAGCTCCGCCGGAGTTTGGTGTCTCATCAGAAGTGCCGATGATGCCTTCCTCGTAAGCGGTCAGGCCATCGCCATCTGCGTCCACATCCGAAACGGCGACACGGTAGAATTGAGCATTCGGTGGGCCGGGGAGATCAAGTTGCTGGCCTAGTGGGCCATTGTTCATCGCGAGCAAGGGCGGAACGTTGTTTTGCCACGAGGTCGTGGTGAGGTTGCTTGAGTTCTGGAGCTGGTAGGATTTTCCCTTTACCGCCTGCCATGTGAACTCACCGCGAAAGTCCGTAGGCGGTAGCGGCGAGAAATCTGCATCGACGACACCGAACCATGACAGCGCCGACCATGCGTTCGTACCAGCGGTTTCCTCGTCAGCATCGCTGTAACCATCGCCATCCGAGTCATCGGTGCCGTTGCCGCTGGGGAGGTCTTCGGCGATTTGCCAGATGTCAGAGTGGCCGTCGCCATCGCGGTCGATGAGCGCTTGCGCTTGTAGCGGCGGAGTGATGGCCAATGACACGGCCAAGAGATTGCGAGTGATAAGTTGATATTTCATGTTCTGTTAAAAAATTTCGCTGGATGGTTTGGCCTCAGTTAGGCTGAAAAAACGATGTTTTCTATTTCAAGCGAATGTGAGTTAGGAAATGAAATTCAGTGGGTCAAGGATTGGTGTGTGTCAAAATTCCCCGATGCCGTGGTTATCGGATGGGGAGCACACGCGCCCTCGCGTGTTCTGGGTCGCGCCCTCGCGCCCCAGTTTTGCCAATGCGAAGCCACTTTCTAATGATGCGAAATACATCTGCTAGTGCGGAAGCAGACCTGTCCATGCGCGTAATAGTTCAAAACTTCCAGCCAAACGCCCTGCGATTGAGAGACTCAACTCAGAAATCACAAAAAATAATCAACCTATCAGAAGGGTAGGGGATTAAGCTACGACAAGTGTCGTTTGTATTTCACTTCACCTCACAGACATTGAACTTTGAATCATGCTAATGCACCACGCCATTCTCTACGCCATTGTCGATCTGGGATACACGCTGCCAGAACAAGCAGCTTCCCGTGCCAAAGATTTGATCGCTGGCGGCGCAGACATCGTTCAATTGCGGGCGAAGGGTGTTGATTTGGTGGTGATCCGCGAGGTGGCACAGCAGGTTCAGGCGCATTGTCGCGAGGCGGGTGTGCCGTTTATTTTGAATGATTTTCCTGAACTCGCTGCGGAACTTGATGCGGATGGAGTCCACATCGGGCAGGACGATGGGCCGCTGGCAGACGCGCGAAAGTGGATGGGCGCTGGGAAAATCATCGGTCGCTCGACGCATTCGCCCGAGCAAGCACGCGCGGCACTAGCGGAGGGCTTCGACTATATTGGCTTCGGCCCGCTATTTCCGACGCCCACTAAGCTCGGTCGTCCGGGCATCGGCATGCAGGATGTTGCGCTGATAGAGCGCCAGGTCGGTGAGAAAATCCCGGTGTTTTGCATCGGCGGGATCAAACGCGGCAACTTGCCGATGGTGGTCGCTGCTGGGGCGAAGCGGGTGGTCATCGTTTCGGATCTGCTGACCGCACCTGATGTGGCGCTTGCCACGCGTGAGGCTCGCGCCTTGCTCAGCAGTGATCGGTAATTTTCGCCGCTTGACGCTTGGGGCGGGCGGCCTTTTCCTGCCGCGCATGTTGCGTGAACTCCTCAAATCCAAGCTTCACCGTGCCATGATCACGGACGCGGATGTTGAATACGAAGGTAGTATCGAGATCCCAAGAGAGTTGATGGATGCTGCGGACTTATGGTCCGGTGAAAAGGTTTTAGTCGCCTCGATCACCACGGGCGCTCGATTGGAGACTTACGTGCTCGAGGGCAAGCCGGGAACCGGAAAAATTCTGATCAATGGCGGCGCGGCGCATCTGATCAAAGCTGGCGAGCGGGTGACGATCATGGCTTTCGGCGTCGCAGAAACACCAGTCGATCCTCAGATTGTGTTGCTCGATGAGAACAACCAGATTCTCCGCACCGGTCGGTGAATCGGGAAACAGTTTGACCAGCGTTGCGAAGCCCGTTAACCGTCTAAATCCATGAAGTGGACTTATTTTTTACCCTCCGTTGTGGTCTTGGGATTGTCAGCCTGCGAGGACATGAGCAGCCCGATTACCAGCGGAGAATTCGATCCTCTGAGCACGCCGGGCCAGCAAGCGATGCCACAAGTCAATTCTCCAACCATCGCCGCCGGGCAGTTTGTTCGGGCCGTCATGGACAACACTGCCTTTTTCAAAGTCCGACCGAAGGGTGAAGCCGATGCGGATAAGCTGCTCACTCGCGGCACGTCCATGAAGGTGGTTTCGAGCAGCGATTCATACGTCAAAGTGGAACTCGATAGCGGTGAAATTGGCTGGGTCCCCAGAATCATGGTGGAAGATCCAAATATGCCATCCGCTCAAAATGAGCCGTTTAGCGCCACGAATCCGGGCGAATTTCAGATTTATCCTCCAATCGATGGCATGCTGCCGGCCATTTCTCCCGGAGACCTTCCGCCAGAAGGGTCAATCCCGACGGTGATCGATCCCGATGCTCCAGCCAGTGAGGTTCCCGTTCCGCCAGTAACAGTGCCGGGTGATGAATTTGCGGCCCCAGCTCAAGCTCCGCTTCCTGCGCCCGCACCAAGTTCAGGTCCAGTGCCATTGCCGGAGCCTGTAGTCCCTGATTGAACCGGCTCGTAAACGACGTCACGCACGGTAGCGCTCGTAAGCCTGCACGATGCGGCCCACCACCGGGTGCCGAATGATGTCGGCTTGTGTAAAGCGATGAAATGCAATGCCTTCCACGCCTTCCAGCGCGTGCTCGGCTTCGGCGAGTCCCGAGCGAACTCCCGGCTTGAGATCGACTTGTGAGCTGTCGCCCGTCACCACCATTTTCGAGTCGTCGCCGAGTCGTGTGAGCGCCATGAACATTTGCTCGCGCGTCGTGTTTTGCGCTTCGTCCAGAATCACAAACGACCGCGCCAATGTGCGACCGCGCATAAAAGCAAGCGGCGCGATTTCGATGGTACCATCGTCCAAATAACGCTGACCTTCCTCAGGATCGAGCATGTCATGGATGGCGTCGTAAAGTGGACGCAAGTAAGGAGCGACTTTTTCCCGCAGGTCTCCCGGTAAAAACCCGAGTGCCTCACCCGCCTCGACCGCAGGACGCGTCAGGACGATGCGCTGCATCACACGGCGTTTTAGCAGTGTAAGCGCCATCGCCATTGCAAGATACGTCTTGCCCGTTCCAGCGGGTCCAAGTCCGAAAATCACATCATGTGCCTCGATGGCTTGGATGTATTCCAGTTGGTTCGGAGTTTTCGGAATGACCGGCTTGCGCCCGCGCGAACCCACCAGTTTCACATTGGCGAGGTCATTGATGCCGATGCTGCCCGCACGCGAGGCCACATCCACTGCGAGGCGGAAATCACGCACTTCGATCCTGCCGCCTTTGCGTTGAGCATTTTCCAAATCGGAAAACACCAGCCGCGCCCGCTCAATGGCATCCGCAGCGCCGGAAATCAGCACCCAGCCATCGCGCGTGACCACCGTCACGCCGAGCGCCACTTCTAAATAAGCCAAGTTCTTGGGGTCATTCGCGAACAAACCATGCAAAAACTGTGGTGTGTCGAAGTCCAATTTCAATCCGGCAGGAATTTCCTCATGCATGTGCCTCGGAAACTGCAACGGATGCGACCGCTCCGCAAAGACCAAAAAAGAAGCGGCCCGACTGATCATCGTTGAGGAAAACCCATTAACCTCTCGGCATCTCAGTCGGACCGCCTTGTGTGTCGCGACGAATCATACTAAGCACCAGCCGTGCCAAGTTTTATGACGTTTCTATTTTTTCTGTCTGCCTCCCGGGGCCGCCGAGCTCCTGCTCGGCAAAAACTCTTGAATCATCTCACCGTTAAAAATGGGGAGCACACGCGCCCTCGCGTGTTCTGGGGCGCGCCCTCGCGCCCCGGCCTCTCCCAATGCGAAGCCACTTTTACTACAACCTCATGCCAACAAAAGTGTAACGCAGTTTTTAGCATCCAATCCCCTGCTTCAAATCTCGCACACTCCATAACGCCCCCTCCGCCGCCGATGCATTTCCTCGCATCTTACGCGCTCCGCTCTTTCGCTTAGGCCCAAAACGCTCTCGACATTGCTCGAAGAAGTTATCGACGAACTTCCGACTGCCAATCACCGCTCCATCGCTGAAATAGCGCACTTTCAATCGCAGCATCTTGCTCAACGCCACATTT
>JBGSLX010000019.1:0-2289 GCA_041740475.1 Akkermansiaceae bacterium
TCCACCGAATCCGGCGCGACGATTTGCGCGTAGCTCGTTTGATACAAAATCCCGCGCGGCGTGATCGGTGGAGCTTGCCGCTCGCCTTGCTGCTGGCGCGGGAACCACTGGGTGTCCGCCCACTGCAAGCCGCTCGAATCAAAGAACAAATGCGCCGCCGTGAGCACCACGCGCTCCGCCACGACCGTGCCGGTCCCGCGTCCCAGCGGCGTGCGGATCATGCCGACGTATTGGTAAGGATCGCCGCCAAGGTTCGGCGAAACGGCTGCGGTGAACGTTTTGGCGAGATCGAAATTGTCGATGCGTTGGTAGTCGTTCCAATTGAGCGCGAGCGTCTGGCCAGACTGAATGTTAACGAGTTGCGAGGCTGGCGTGGCGTATCCGGTCACCGGTTTGTAATCGATGATCAGCTCGCCGGTCGCGACGTTGGCCTCGATCAATTCCGCCACCGAGTCGCCATCGTCCAACACATTGCGCCACGTCGGTTCGCCGCGCAGACGCCATGCGAAACCCTGTGCCGTTTCAGGAAAACTGACGACTCCCGAAGTCACCGGCGGCAGCGGCAAGATCAGCGTGAGATCCGCGACGGTGTGGGTGGAGCTGACCGTCACAAAAGTGGTCACCGTTTCCGCCGAACCCGAGAAGCCGAGGATTTCGAGCTGGTAAGTTTCGCCTAGCACCACATCGTCCGCGCTTTCGCCGCTGGCGTGCCAGAGAAACTCAGAGGACAAACGCCATTTTGCACCGGGAATCGGCAGGTTCACCGTGAGCGTGTTGTTAGAAGACGGAAGCGCGTCGGGCGGCGTTTGGGCGAGCGAAACCGCGACGTTGATGGTGTCCGAATTCACGATGCCCTTGTCGTCGATAACCGTCAGCGTGACCAATGTCGAACCGACCGGAAACCGCACATCCGCGCTGACTCCGCTCGCACTGCCGCCGAGCCAAGTCCACTCGTAGGAAACGATTGCGTTTTCCTGATCGCTCGATGCCGAGGCGTCCAAAGTCACCAATTCGGAACCAAGCGGCTCGGTGATCAAATACTCCGGCCCAGGGCCACGAACGACGGTGTCGATGACGTTGATGTCAGCCCCGGCATCGGCGAGCGGCTCAAAGTTCGCATTCGGATTCAGTCCGGCGAAGTTGTGGTAGATGTAGGATTTCCCTGTCCGCACTCCGCCGGAGTTCCGCGCGGTCGGCGCGCCGACGATCAGATCCTTGCCATCGAAAGAAACGGCGGTGGAAAAGTTGGGCGTCTCGACGATGAAAGGGTCGATGGCCGGGGTCAGCTTCAAGTAGCCGGACTCCTGCCAACTGCCGTTTTTCAAGATCAACGAGGTCACGCTGCCGGGGATTTCGCCGGATACGCCGACGTTCTCGATCACCGAACCCACCACTGCGACATCGTCCTTCATCGCGATGCTGGAGCCGAAGAAGTAGCGGTTCGGATTGATCACTCCGTTTGCCAACCAATTTCCTCCCGAGCGCGTGTGGCGGTAAACGACGCCTTCCACCGGCGAACCGATCAACAGCTCGGATTCGCTCAAGCCGAGGCCTTGTCCGAAGTGGTAGCTCTCGTTGAACTGCGGCGGAGTGGGCGTGTTAGAAAAAAGCTCGGACTCATAAGCCCAGACGCCACTCACTTTCTCGAACATCACCACTGAGGATGCGGTCGTGAAACGCGGCTGTGAAATGGCGATCACGTCGCCCGCAATCGCCACGCGGTTGCCGAAGCGTCCTTGTGGATCCAATGTCGGTGGATCGAAACGCCGAACGAAACTCCAAGTCGTGCCGTTGAATTCGTAGAGAAAAGCCGCGCCAGCTCCTTGTTCCACATTGAAAGTCTGGGGAGCGCCGACCAGCAGTTGGTTCCCACTGACTGCGAGCGAACTGCCAAAAGTCGTCGCGCCCGGCGGTGTCGGAAGCGTCTGGTGAAGCAGCCATCCCGAGGGCGATTTTTTGTAAATGAACACCTGACCGGGTTCCTGAAACACGGAAAAACTGCCACTTCGCTTGGCTCCAACAAATGCGTAATCGCCATCCAGCAGCATGGCATCGCCCTGACGCGTGCCCGGAGCGAGCTGAATCTGCGGCCAGAGACCATTGAGGTTCTGCGCCAGATAACTCGCGCCTGTTAGGCTGCCTGAGTATGGCTTATCGGGCGCACCAATCAGGGCCACGCCGTTCCGGATCGCCGCTGCCGAGCCATACTTGTCGGTCGGACCGCCGCCCACGGGCTGGAGAATCACCGGCGCGGGATTCGTGCTCAGCATGCTGAAACCAAAATTCGTC
>JBGSLX010000020.1:0-8137 GCA_041740475.1 Akkermansiaceae bacterium
GCTGATGCTGGCGGGGATTCGTGAAATTCTGGTGATTTCCACGCCACAGGACTTGCCGGGATTTGAGAAGTTGATGGGCGATGGAGCGCAGTGGGGATTGGAAATTTCTTACTCGGAGCAAGCGAAACCTGAGGGCGTGGCGCAGGCATTTTTGGTGGGTGAAACGTTCATTGATGGCGAGCCAGTTTGCTTGGTCTTGGGCGACAATCTTTTCTACGGTCACAAGCTCGGGGCATCGCTGCTCGCCGCATCTCGCAATCTGCAAGGAGCGACGATTTTTGGCTATCACACCCAAGAACCGGAACAATACGGCGTCGTCGAATTTGATGCCGAGGGGCGAGTCGTTTCGCGGGAGGAAAAACCGCTCAAGCCGCGCTCGAACTTCGCAGTTCCCGGGCTGTATTTTTACGACCGAAACGTCGTCGCCATGGCGAAAAATCTCACGCCATCGGCGCGCGGTGAGCTGGAGATTACCGATCTCAATCGGCTTTACCTTGAGCGTGGTGAGCTGCGCGTGGAGCTACTTGGTCGTGGCACGACGTGGTTGGAAACGGGAACGCCAGACTCACTCGCAGACGCCACCCAGTTCGTGCAAGTCATCCAAAAGCGCCAGGGCTTGAAGATCGCTTGCCCGGAGGAAATCGCATTTTTGCAAGGGCGCATCGACCGCGTGAAACTCGGCGAGTCGATTGCGAAATACGCCGGAACTTCCTATGGGGAATATCTGGCGTCGCTCTGAGATCTCGGTCGCAAACTCTTGGCGTGCATTCCGATCAGGCCGGGATAGCGTCCCGCCATGAATTCATACGATCCACCACCGATTCCAGCACCCCAACCCTATCAACCGGCACCTCGCAAACGCAGCGTTTGGCCATGGATCTTGGGTTCGATCTTATTTTGCGGGTTAGCTTTGATCGTCTTGGTGGTCATGGGAATTGCCTCGGCAGTGTCCGCAGGCGTGAAACAAGGAGCCTCGTTCAACGCGAATACCAACCGGATGCAGAAGACGGAAATCCGCAGCGGAAACTCTGATCAAATCGCTCACATTGACCTCGAAGGAGTCATTTCCGCATCTCCCTCGCGCAACGGAAACTCGATGGTGGATGATTTCCGGGAGATGATGGAATCCGCCGTGCAGGATGACGCGGTGAAAGCCATCGTCGTCCGGATCAATTCACCGGGCGGCGAAGTCACGGCATCGGACCGACTCCACCAAATTATGCAGCAAACCAATGAGTCCAAGCCTGTGGTGGCTTATCTCGATAGCATCGCCGCATCTGGCGGATACTACGCGGCTTGCGGCAGCCGCCACATCATCGCACATCCCACCACCTTCACCGGCTCGATTGGGGTGATCATGCAGTCGATGAAATATCAGGAATTGTTCGGGAAAATGGGTCTTTCACTGGAGGTTTTCAAAAGCGGCGAACTCAAAGACTTGCTCTCTGGCACGCGGGAAACGAGCGACAAAGAAATCGAGCTGATCAACACGCTGGTCCAAGAAACCTACACCCGCTTTCTGGAAGTGGTCTCGGCCAGTCGCTCGAAGTCGGTCGAAGAATTGCGTGCCTCACCACTCACCGACGGTCGCATTTTCTCGGGAAAACAAGCGCTGGCTTCCGGCATGGTGGATGGAAACGGCTTCATCGATGATGCCTACAGCCAAGCGATGGAAATGGGAAATGCGAGCGGGGCGACCGTCGTGCGCTACACGCCACAAATCGGATTTTTCGATCTGTTTTCACAGCTTGCCTCGACTGACGTATCTTCAAGGCGCTTGGAAATCGATGTGTCCGACCGACTGATGCCACACCTCCAGCCTGGCGTGCCGCTATACATGCATCATGCTGGATATTGATCTGTCCCGCGTCTTTTTTGGGGTCCAGCGGGCATCGCATCCATGAATGAAACTGACAGATTGCCACTGAACATCGTGCTCATCGGGTTCATGGGTAGTGGCAAAACCACCGTGGGCCGTGAACTTCACCAGCGGCTGAACTATCCGCTGGTGGATATGGATCAACTGATCGAGCAGCGCGCGGGTAAGTCGATCACGACGATTTTCGCGGAGCAGGGCGAGCATGCGTTTCGCGAGATGGAAACGAGCTTGCTGCAAGAATTGGCGGAGAGTGAGCAGCAGCAGCGGATCATTTCCACTGGCGGCGGAGTGGTTGGGCGGCAGGAGAACCGGGAAATTCTCAAACGCATGGGTTATGTGGTTTGGCTGGATGCACCGGCTAGCGTGATTGCCGAGCGCACTGCGAAAACCCGGACTCGCCCGCTTCTTCTCGATGAAGATCCCGATGAAAAAATCCGCGAGCTGATGATGAAACGTCAGCCGCTGTATCAGGAAACGGCGCATCTCAAGCTCGATATTGCCGGGCTGGACAGCAAGGAACTGGCCACGGGGATTTTGGAATGTGCGCGTTATTTCTTCAGCCAACCCGAAAGATGAACACGCCTCCCGGCGAGACCGAAATCGAGCCTGCCATGGCCATGGAGTCGCAGATCAAAACATGGGCGGCGGAGATCGGATTCGACGATTGCCGCATCGCGATTGCAGGGGAGGCGAGCCACGCGCAGGAGTTCCGCGATTGGCTGGAGCAGGGGCGGAATGCTGAAATGAGCTGGCTGGAGCGCACGCCCGAACGCCGGACCGACCCGAGAGAAGTGCTGCCCGACTGCAAATCGCTGGTTTGTCTGGCGATGAATTATTTTCCCGGCGAGTCGCCATTCCCCGCCGAGCATCCCGGCGGTTATCGCATCGCGCGATATGCTTGGAATGATGATTACCATGACTTGATTGATAGTCGGCTGAGCGAACTCGCGCAGCGAATGCAGGCGCTCGGCGGCATTCAGAAACCTTACGTCGATACCGGGCCGGTGCTGGAGCGCGACTTCGCCACGGATGCGGGCCTCGGCTGGAGTGGCAAGTCCACGATGCAGATTCACCGACGGCTGGGGACGTGGTTTTTCCTCGCGGAAATTCTCACGACGCTGGAACTCGCGCCCGATCCGCCATTCGGCGATCACTGCGGAAAATGCACCCGCTGCATGGTGGCTTGTCCGACACAGGCGATCACCGCGCCGCACCGACTCGATGCACGGCGCTGCATTTCCTACCTGACCATCGAGCACAAAGGCTCGATCCCATTGGAATTCCGCGAGGCCATCGGTGACCGAATTTATGGCTGCGACGATTGCCTCGATGCCTGTCCGTGGAATCGATTCGCCCAAGAATCCCGCGAGCTGACGTTTCATGCGCGGGAAAGCATTTTTAAAAATCGGCTGCGTGATTTCTTGGCATTGGATGACGAGGCGTTTCGGACGCTGTTCGCGAAATCACCGATCAAGCGCATCAAACGAGCTCGGTTTTTGAGAAACGTCTGTGTGGCGCTGGGCAACACCGGCACGGCAGATGACTTGCCCGCCTTACAGCGAGCGGCGGAAAGTTCTGAGCCGCTGATTGCTGAGCACGCCACTTGGGCGATTGCGCAGATTCGAGGCGTGCACCTGTGTTCGGAAATAGTGACAACGAAATCGACGAAATTGGCGAATGAAGAAGAAGCTGAAGTAAAATGAAAATCCAAATGGTTGGCGAATATCCCTAGCTCATTGGTTCACTCTTTTTTCGAGTTTTTCGAGTTTTTCGTTGTTCCGATTTTCCCATCAGGTTGAGCAAAGATTTGCCGAAAGTTTGTGGCTCGGGCGTCCTCGCCCGTATGCCTAAAAAAATATGGCGGCGGGCGGGACACCCGCGCCACGGTGGCTCAATCCTTGCGCGTAAGCTCGACGAATACATCTTCCAGCGTGGCGATGTGGCGGAACAACGAGCGCAGCGGCCAACCATGTTGTGCGGCGAGATTGGCGATTCGCTCGCGGGCGTCTGTCCCGGAATCCACCCAGACGATGTAGCGTGTCCAGCCGTCATCCATCGGCTCCGGGCTGGTTTTTTTCACATGTTCGAGGCGATTGATCGCACCGGCCACCACTTCGGGGTCGGCCTGGATTTCCACTTGGATGCGGCCCGCAGCGCGCATTTCGCGGGTGAGATTGGCCGGGGTGTCGTTGGCTTTGATTTTTCCGCCGTCGATGATGATCACGCGGTTACAGATCATCTCGACCTCAGAGAGGATGTGGGTGGAGATCAGCACCGTGTGGGAAGCGGCGAGT
This sequence comes from Akkermansiaceae bacterium, assembly GCA_041740475.1. Taxonomy (GTDB): domain Bacteria; phylum Verrucomicrobiota; class Verrucomicrobiia; order Verrucomicrobiales; family Akkermansiaceae; genus Luteolibacter. The sequence goes on from JBGSLX010000020.1 coordinate 4,174, forward strand.
TGGCGGATCAGCTCGCGGATTTGGCGGATTTGATTCGGGTCCAGGCCATTGGTCGGTTCGTCGAGAATCAGCAACTCCGGATCATGGACCAAGGCGTCCGCCAATCCGACACGCTGGCGGTAGCCTTTCGAGAGAGTTTTGATCATCTTGCGACGCACGCTTTGCAGGCCGCAGGTATCGACCACGGTGCCAACGCGACGGCGGATGTCCGCGCCGCTGAGACCTTTGAGTTGAGCGCGAAATTTCAAATATTCGCGGACGCGCATGTCCTCATAGAGCGGCACGTTTTCCGGCATGTAGCCGATTTTTTTGCGGGCCTCGATGGATTGGCGGAAAATGTCAAACCCACCGATGCGCGCACTGCCGGAGGTGGGCGGTAAGTAGCCAGTGAGCATGCGCAGGGTGGTCGTCTTGCCCGCGCCGTTCGGCCCGAGAAAGCCGACAATCTCGCCACGCGATACCGAGAATGAAATTTCCTTCACGGCGGCGTGGCCGGCATAGCGTTTGGTGAGTTGATGGACGTCGATCATGGCATGACCCTCCAGAACGGAGGAGGGAGAAAATCCTCGGCTTGCGCCATTGACGCGGCGAGGTGTGCCACTTAATGAATGCCCCCGCGCTGCGGGCCAAGCGGTAAATTTCCCAGCGGGCATCTCACCTTCCTCCATCTTTCATGAATACATCGGTATCAGCACGGCAGAATGCGGATCTGCTGGAATCCAAATACGCTCAATGGTGTGAGAACCCGCGCTCGGTGGAAGAAAGTTGGTCGGCGTTTTTTGAGGGCTTCGAACTAGGAACCGCACAACCGCGCCCCCGCGATGGAGAAAGCCCAGCGGCGGTCACAGAAGCACCGAGCATCAATGGATGTTCCAATAACGACCTCGTCTTTTTCGGGCGCGTCGTCGCATTGATTTATAACTACCGCACTCTCGGCCACACTCAGGCGCACATCAATCCACTCGAAGATCAACCCGAGAGAAATGAGCGCCTCGCCATTGAGCAGTTTGGCCTCAGCGAAGCAGACCTCGACCGCGAAGCGTGGAATGCCTATTTCCGCCACGGTGAGCGCATGAAACTGCGCGACATGATCGCCACTTTGGAGACGACCTACTCGGGCCAAACCGGGTTTGAGTTCATGCACATCAACCACACGCCAATCCGGCACTGGGTGCGCGAAAAAATCGAATCGCGCGGCGCGACTCATCTCGGCTCAAAGGAACGCATGCTCAACTCGCTGCGCTGGGTGCTGGAAGCCGAGACGTTCGAGAATTTCCTCGGCAAGCGATTTCTGGGTGAGAAGCGTTTCTCGAACGAAGGCGGAGAAGGTGCGATTGTGCTTTTGAATGCGATTCTCGAAGCCTGCCCCTCGAACGGCGTGCGTGAAATCGAGATGGGCATGTCCCACCGGGGCCGCATGTGCGTGCTGGCCACTTTTGTCAAAAAATCGCTCACCACCATGCTTTACGAGTTCACGCCGAACTACGAGCCAGACCTCGTGGCGGGTGATGGCGATGTGAAATATCACCTCGGCTATGAAAGTGTGCGGGAGCTGCCGGACGGCAAAGTCCGCATCAGCCTCGCCGCCAACCCGAGCCATCTGGAAGCCGTCAATTCCATCGTCGAAGGCAAAGCGCGTGCTCGCCAACGGGTGCTCAGTGAGGAATTGGGCACCGAGATTGATCGCTCGCGAGTTCTGCCGATCCTGCTTCACGGCGATGCGGCATTTGCTGGCCAAGGATCGGTCGCGGAAGTGCTCAATCTTTCTCAGCTCTCCGGCTACCGCACAGGCGGCACCATCCACATCATCATCAACAACCAGATCGGCTTCACCACCGTGCCAGCCGATGCGCGCTCCTCAGCCTACGCTACCGATGTGGTGAAAATGATCGAAGCCCCCGTGCTCCACGTCAACGGCGAGGCTCCGATGGAACTCTACTGGGCCGCACTTTTTGCCATCGAGTTCCGCCAGAAATTTGGCCGCGACATCGTGATCGATGTCTATTGTTATCGCCGCCAAGGCCACAACGAGGCGGATCAAGCGGCTTTCACGCAACCCGTCATTGCCCGCAAAATCGCCGAGCGTCCGACCTTTGGAACGATTTACAAAAAGCAATTGATCGAGCAGGGCGTGATCTCTGCCGCAGAAGTTCAGGAATTGGAAACGGCACTCTGGGACAAGCTGGAGCAGGGTTACCAGAAGATGCAGGAGATCAATGAATCGGGCGACCGCACTCCGTTCACCGGTTCGACTGCGGTGGTGCAGAGTCCGTATTCTCACGCTCCGGTCGCGACTGGGGTCTCGCGAGAAAAACTCGGCCTCATCGGCAAGGCGCTGATCACCGTTCCGAGCGATTTTAATTTGAACCAGACGTTGGCGAAACGTTTTATCCCGCGTCGCGAAGAGGCCATGGCAAACGGCGGCCCAATCGACTGGGCGCTCGCGGAATCGTTGGCATTCGGTTCGCTGCTGCTGGAGGGCACACCGGTCCGCCTTTCCGGTCAAGATGTCGGTCGTGGTACCTTTTCACAACGTCACGTGGTGATGCACGACTCCGAAACGACGGATAAATTTCTTCCGCTGGAGCACATCGCGCCGGGCCAGGCGAAGTTCTGCGTTCACAACTCGCTGCTCTCGGAGTTCGCGGTTCTAGGATTTGATTACGGTTACTCGCTGGCTTATCCCAAGATGCTCACTCTGTGGGAGGCTCAGTTTGGAGATTTCTCAAACGGTGCGCAGGTCATCATGGATCAGTTCATTTCCTCCGCTGAATCCAAATGGCAGATTCCGACGGATCTCGTTCTGCTGTTGCCTCACGGCTATGAGGGCATGGGACCCGAGCATTCCAGCGCGAGGTTGGAACGCTTCCTGCAACTTTGCGCAGAGAAAAACATGATCGTCGGAAACTTCACCACGCCGGCCCAATATTTCCACGCCTTGCGCCGCCAAAAACGCCGTGCTTTCCGTAAGCCACTGATCGTGATGACTCCGAAAAGCCTGCTCAGCCGTCCTGAGGCGGTATCAACTTTGGAGGATTTTGCGGAAGGAACATGTTTCCAAGAAGTGCTGCCCGACCCGATGGTTTTCGCAGAGCCGGAAAAAGTCAGCCGCATCGTTTTCTGCACCGGCAAGGTGTTTTACGACCTCACGACCTTCCGTCAGGAAAATGGCATCGAGGACGCGGCCATCATCCGCATTGAGCAGCTTTATCCGTTCAACCGCTTGATGGTTGAAGCGATCATCGCTCATTTTCCGAAAGCATCGCAGTTCATCTGGTGCCAAGAAGAGCCGCTCAACATGGGCGCTTGGTCCTACATTTGGCCGCGACTCGACCGCGCCGTCGGCGCAAAAGTGCGCTATTCTGGCCGCGATGCTGCTTCCAGTCCAGCGGCTGGCTCCAAAGCGATGCACTACCGCGAGCAAAAGGCACTGGTTGCGAACGCATTTTCGATTTGATCCCCAAAAACGGCTCTACCCACATTTTTTACCTGATTTCTCCATGACTACCGACGTCAAAGTTCCCGCCTCCGGCGAATCTGTCACCTCCGCTAATGTTGCCCGCTGGCACAAGAAAAACGGCGATTCCGTCCGCAAGGGCGAAACGCTCGTGACCTTGGAAACGGACAAAGTTTCCAACGAGCTAGAAGCCCCGGCCGATGGAATTCTCGAAATAATCGTCAAGGAAGGCGAAGAAGTGGCCATCGGCACCTTGATCGCTCGCATCGCAGGGGCTGAGGGCGCGCCGCAATCCGCAGTTGTCGAGAGTGTCGCACCACCAGTCACCACGCCAGCACCGCAACAGTCGCCCGCCGCGCGAGTCGAACTGAAAGTCCCCGCATCCGGCGAATCGATCACTTCTGCGAACGTCGCCTCATGGCGCAAAAAAGACGGCGATTCCGTGAAAAAGGGCGAGGTGCTCGTCGTTTTGGAAACCGATAAAATTTCCAACGAACTCGAAGCGCC
>JBGSLX010000021.1:0-57383 GCA_041740475.1 Akkermansiaceae bacterium
CCAGATTTTGCCGGCCCGGCTGAGAATCAGGTCCACCTCCACCTGATCCTTGTCCCGGTAATGCCAAAATCGGAGATCGGGGTCGGTCCACCCTGCCGATGCAATGAGTTGCTGGAGGATGAACGATTCCAGCAAGTGTCCGAAGCGCCCGCGCTCGCCGAGCCATTGGTCGGCAGTCAGTCCGGACAGCATTGCGGCCAGTCCCGAATCGCAGAGGTGGATCTTGGGGCTTTTGGCCAGTCTCTTGGTCGCGTTGCGGTGCCATGCCGGGAGCTGACGGACGAGGAAGAGTTTTTCGAGGATAGATAGGTGGTGCTCGATGGTTCGGCGGGTGTTTCCCGAGACCTTGGACAACTCGGAAACATTGAGCAGGCTTGCTGTGCGATGGGAGAGTAACTCAAGAAGCTTGCCCAGACTTTCCCCGTCCTTGATTCTCGCCACATCGTGGATGTCACGTTCGATGATCGAGGCGAGGTACTGGCGAAGCCATTGACGCGCACGCATCGGATTGCGCCGATTCGCCTCCGGGTAGCCGCCGCTGACAAGACGTCCTGGAAGTTCGGAGGGGCTCGGTGACCGGGAGCCGATCAATTCGACCGTCAATTCTCCCGCCAGCCAGGTTTGGAGAAATCTCCCCGGCTTGGACTCCTTTTCCACCTCGGCAAATGGATGTAAATACAGGCACTCCATCCGCCCGGCAAGGGAGTCCGCCAATTGCGGTAGTTGCAGGAGATTCGCCGATCCGGTCAACAAGAAGCGCCCGGGGCGGCGGTCCAAGTCCACGGAGCGCTTGATGGCCAGGACCAGTCCGGGCGCGCGTTGGATTTCGTCGATGGTGACGAAGTCGGGCAGTTCGGCCACAAATCCTTCCGGGTCCTGTCGCGCCAGCGACAGATATTGCGCTTCGTCCAGCGAGAAAAACTTCCGCGCTGGATCCTGATGCCTCGCCAGCGTGGACTTGCCGCACTGCCGCGGTCCGAGGAGGCAAACCACGGGCGTGTCTTCCAATGCCGCGTCCAGACCGGCTTGAAGATGCCTCCCGATAAATGCGGGTGATGTGTCTAATTGTGTCATGGAGCCAAGACAAATTGCGCCCTAACTTGGTGGCAATCTGTGCCTTAGGATTGTCGGATTTCGAGAGAAGTCAATGGATTCGAGCATGCGGAAAGCCCGCAAAGTTGGCTGCCTGTTGAGCAAGTGTCCCGCTGATTCGAGAGGCAGCCCGGCATTGACGATGTTCTGGGCAGCTTGCAATCGGTCATACTCAGTCTTCCGGAACTCAACCACCCGCTCCACCGGATCCCACAAGACCTAGGCGGCGCGGAGGTCGGTTTCGTGCAGAGGTTGGCCGACGGAACCGACCATTACCGCGCAGGGGACTTCCTCGGGAATGTGGAAACGCGTACTGTCGAGCCATTCGATCTCGCCGCAAGAGTCTGGAATCACCTGTTGGACGTGGGTGTGGCCGAAGAATCCGGTCTTGGACGATCCACTCATGAGCTTTCGGAGAGTGGGCGCGGCGCTTGCGGCATCGGTGATGGATTCAAAGCCCTCCGGCTCATGGAGATTGGCGTGAGCGGCGATGGCTCCGGGAATCCGCATGGTGAAAGGCAGGCCTTCCAACCACGCGGCTTGCTCACCGTTCAAGGATTCCGCCGCGTGGACGAGTCCGGCGAAATAGCCGCTTTGCTCCCAGCCGGGACTCATGCCCTGTCGGCCTCGCATGCGGACGCGTTTGATGGCCAGATCGTGATTTCCCATCACGCATTCGCCACCGAGTTTTCGGACGAGGTCCACACATTCCGCCGGAGATGCGCCGTAGCCGACGATGTCGCCGAGAAACACAATCCTCCCTGCTTCGGATTGCTCCACCTCACGGAGTACCGCTTCAAGGGCGGGAAGGTTGGCATGAATGTCTGCGAGCATGGCGATCTTTCTCATGGAATCGGTGGCTTACTAATGAGTCCATTTTAGAAGGGACGTATGATGCGGCATAACGCGTTATTTCCGAATGGACTCGTTGTAAGCCGTGGTAGCGCCGATTTCTAGAAGCCTCATGGAAACCGGGTGAGATAATCGGCTAGGCTGATGGCGGTTACGGATTCGGAAAGCGGGAAGGTTTCTCCCTGAGGAAGGATGAAGTATCCCTTGGTGGCTTGCAGGGTTTTCATGCTTTCCACAAATCCAGAAGTGAGTTTGGGCGAGAGGGTGCGCTTGATTTCAAGGGCCACCGTTTCGCCTGACGGGTTTTCGAGAACAAGATCGACTTCGGCGCCGGCGTGGGTGCGGTAGTGGCTGAAGAGGGTGTCTTTCGGGTGGCCGGTGACGATCTGCTCAATGCAATAGCCTTCCCAGGAATGACCACAAAGCGGATGACCCAACACCTGCTCCAAATGGTGAAGGCTGGCGAGGGCGTGAAGGAGACCCGAATCCCGCCAATAGACTTTGGGAGCTTTCACCAAGCGTTTTCCTGCGTTGCGGCTCCAAGCCGGGATGCTTCGCACTAGGTAGAGGCCTTCGAGCAGATCCAGATAGTGGCGGGTGGTCTTGCCGTCGATTCCCAGGGAGCCAGCCATTTTGCTCAGATTCAGGGTCGCTCCCTGTTGGTGGGCGAGCATCGAACAGAGCCGCCGCAACAGCCATGGTGCCGCAGTAATCCCGAGTTGAGGCAGGTGGCGCTCGACGTAGCTGGTGATGAAATCCTCGCACCATTGGTTCGCGGTCGCGTCGTCGGTGGCGAGATAACTGTCCGGGTAGCCGCCGCGAAACCAGTGCCGATCCATCACGTCGTCGCCAGGCCCGAGTTCGGTGAGGTTGAGCGGGTCGAGTTCGAGATAACTGATCCTGCCCGCGAGCGTTTCGGAGCTTTGTTGCAGTAGCTCGGGTGAAGCCGAGCCGAGGATGAGGAATTGTGCCGACCGTTCGCCCACACGACGTCGTTCATCGATCAAACTGCGGAGCACCGGAAAAAGACCGGGGAGGCGTTGAACCTCGTCGAGGATCACCAGATGGTCGGCGAATCGGCCGAGATAAAGCTCGGGATCAGCCAACTTCGCGATGTCCGAAGGCCGTTCCAAATCGAGATAATGGCTGGGTTTGCCCACATCCAAGTTTCTCGCCAAGGTTGTTTTCCCCACCTGCCGGGAACCAAGAAGCGCGACCACGGGTGTATGATTCAAACGCTTCGTTAAGACGGGTTCAAGGCTGCGATCAATCATTTGACCTTGAAATTATGGAATCCATTCCCGAATTTCAAGGCGGGAATCATACTCTTTCCACCATGCCAACCACAGCCATGAACTCAGAAAATGGGTCGTAGTCACTGGTGAGATCGTTGTGGGGTGGGAGACCGATGACGATGACGGCCTTCAAATCGAGCCGCTTTGCTTTGTGGATGGAAGTGTGGCGGTCTGGGTCTCCGACAAACGGCGACATTTCGGCCACAAGGGCTGCTCGGCCGCTTCTACTGGTATGCGGTGCTGGCGTTTGATCCAAGCGACAAAACCCTATTCAGCAGGAACCACTTTAGCTCCTTTGAGAAAAGCAATGCGGTCGTCCAAAAAGGCGATGTATTCCTTGCGGTTCTCTTCTGTCACTCCAGCCGGTAAGTAAATTTGCGCCAAATCCATGCGCTTGCGTGCCTCGATGAATTTGGTGAGCGCTTCCGAAGGTTGACGCTTTGACCAAGATTCCAGCGCCATTTTTCCGATGAGCAGCGCGGCGCGATAGTGCGCACGTCGGCCATCTCTCAGCTCGGCGGCGAAGTTGTAGCTCGCCAAAGCCGCTTCTCGGTCGCCATGGATTTCACGGACGATTCCAAGCGACTCGTGAATGAAAAGCCGCGGTTCATGAAAATCTGGCCCCACCCAATGCATCTTCGCCACGGCAGTTTCCATTTCCTGCGCAGCGAGCAAAAGTTGCGCTTCGGCGGCTTTTGAGTCGTCCGCCTCCAAATGGCGAGTCGCCTTTTGCAGATGGTGCTTCGCGAGTGAGAAGTGCGCTCGATACGTCGGCTCCATCCCGCCCTGCAAATGAATCGCCCGGAGAAATGCTTGCTCAGCCTCGTCATCGCGCCCCAACAGGCTGAGAAGATTCGCGAGATTCACAAACAGATTGGCATCAAATGCGTGCAGGCGCGTGCCTTCCGCGTAATCGGCTGCCGCCAGTTCTGCAAGTTCGCGGAACCCCGGCTTGCCTTCTCGTTCGATGAGCTGCTTCTGATAGATGAGCGCGCGGTCATGGAAAAATTCTGACTGAGGCCAAATGCGGATTGCTTTCGCGAGGGCATCGATCCGCGCTTCGGGACTGGTTTCCGGTTGTTTGGCGAAGTATGTGGGCCAGAGAATCGCAGTGATTTGAGTGCCTTTCCAACCCGGTGGCAGCAGCAAAACTGCGCAGCCCAGCGCAGCCGCAGTCAGTAACAAACGTCCGACGAGTCCATTTCCCGCCCGCGCAGGCATTTCAGGCCGCGACAACATGCCAAGCGTGACACCGAGCAGAATCACGCCAGGCATCACGTGAAACACGGAACTAAATGACGACTGCACAAACAGCCCCGCCAGTGCCGAGACTCCTCCCAGCCGCCACGCGTCGCGCTCGTCCAGCTCTCGTGGCCGATCTTCAAAAATCATGCGCAAAACCGCTGCAATCGCCAACGCGCACAACAGCGCGGCCAACAAGCCAGCGCCGATCACCCCGTAGTCAGTTGCGGATTGGATGAATTCATTGTGGGCCGTGTCTGGGCGATCACCGGCATGGCGCTGAACATCCATTTCAAAAAAGCGATTGCACTCCCAACTGAAACTCCCGCTCCCACCGCCTTGAAACGGATGCTCGGTGATGCATGAAACCGCGACACCTAACAAATACAGGCGGATGTCGTTATCGAGCAGTTTGTGAGTATCGCCCCCAGATCGCTGCTCCCATCCCATGAAAAGAAACGCGGCCACACCTGCGCCAATCAACGGCACCGCCACCACCGCCGGGGCAAACCAACGTGAATTCCGGCGTTTCGCCAGCACCAACGAAGCCACTGCTAGGACGCCTATGCCCACTGCTGCGCCGAGAATCCCGCCGCGCGACTTCGTCATAAAAACTCCCGCAAAACCCGCAGCCGCCAGCAGGAAAAAAACCACACGAGCGAAGGCTCCATGGCGGCCCATCAAGCCAGCAGCCGCCAAAATCAACGAGACCGCTAGCAGGTAATTTGCCGCATCGTTGTAATGTGAGAAAAATCCGGTGATCGAATTTTCCGCAGCTCGCAGTCCAAACAACGGATGAAACGATGGCTCGGCCCATTGTTTGGCCACGGCCCACAGAAATACCCCCTGAAAGATCGCGATGCCCCAAATGAGCGTCTTCTCGGCCGCCACGTTTCCGCTGATTCCTCGCACGCTGATGAATGAACCCACCGCCCCTCCGAGCAAAAGCAGATCTGACATTCCCAGTTCCGCCACTGGCGAATGAATCGCTCGCCATGCAAACCAAGCGGCAGTCAGCGCACCGAGCGTCAAAACCATCCAGTCTGGCGAGTGTTTTTCGCGCCGCCAAAACGCTGGCAATGCCGATAGCGTTGAGAGTGCCAAGGCGATCATCGCAGGTCCCCAGCTCCATGGCCGCGTCTGCGGGCCAAACACCACAGCCATCACCAACGATAGAACGAGAAAGAACGAGGTAACAATTGGCATGACTCAGAAATCACTTCGCGCCCTTGCCAAACAGCACTGCGGGGATCGTGCGAAGTAGGATTTGGAAATCGAGCCACAACGACCAATTGTCGATATAGCGCAGATCCATGCGCACCCAGTCGTCGAAGCTGTTGATCTTGTTGCGCCCGCCCGCTTGCCACTCACAGGTGATCCCAGGTTTCACGCTCAAGCGGCGACGGTGAGAAATTTCGCAAATCGCTTCCACTTCGTAGAGCGGCAAAGGGCGCGGTCCGACCAGACTCATTTCGCCTCTCACGACGTTTAAAAGCTGCGGCAATTCGTCGATGCTGAGCTTCCGCAGCAACGCACCAAATGGAAAAATGCGCGGGTCATTATCGAGTTTGAAAACCGGACCCTGCATTTCGTTGCCGTGCTCCTTTTTGATTTGGTCGAGCATTTCTTCGGCGTTTGGAACCATGGTGCGGAATTTCCACATCCGAAATGGCCGCCCGTATCGACCCGCGCGCATTTGCGAAAAGAAAATTGGGGCACCGGGACTATTCCTTGAAATGCCGATCATGGCAAAAATCCACAGCGGAAAGGTGCAGAATATAATGAAAGAAGCACCGAAGCGGTCGATGAAGCTTTTCAGCATCAATTCCCATGAAAGTTCTGGAGTTGAACGCAGGACCAACATCGCACGGTCACCAACGGCATCGAACACCGGGCGAGCAATCTGGGTGCGAATGAACGAAGCGGCAATCCATGCTTCCACTCCTTGTAACTCGCAAGCCTCTACCGCTCGCGCTACTTTTTCGAAAGCAGTTTCCTTGGCCGCGAAGATCACGCGTCCTACCGATTCCTTTTTGAGCACGGCGAACAAATCCTGCACGGAACGTTCCTCTAAATCGAAATGATCCACGATCTTCCAATTGGAGGTGATGTCAGGATCGAGTTCGCCGAGCAGTTCTTCCATTTCGCGACCCGTTCCAGCAATGATGACCCGCTCCACATGGCTTTCGAGGTGACCCATTCGGTTGAACCAAATCGCAGTCAGCCGATCCCGCAGCAACACGAGCGTGAACACCATCATCAAACCGATGCTGAGAACCAGACGACGTACCCCAGTGAGCTGAGCAAAAATCGCATACACACCAATGATCAGGGTGATCGCCAGCAATGCCTTGATGAGCTGGATCATCGACTGACCGGTGGTTTTTGTGCGGATGCGCTTATAAAAGCCAAAAAACTCAAGTGTCAGTGGGGTAAAAGGCACTGCGATGTAGAGCACCCAGTTGATGGTTTCCCGGAAGTCTTCCGATTCAGCACCCATATCGAGCCAAGCCCTAACGGCATCGCGTGTTTCCCAAGCGATCCAAAACGACAGCCAGACCAATAGCGCGTCAGCGATCTGAAAAGTTTGGATTCGGAAGGATTCGTTGCGGCTAGTCGCCATGATTTGTGGGGAATTTCGCCCCGAGAATCGTCAATTCGGCACAGACTGCAACCCCTGAGAATGAAAATACGCCAAAGCGTATGAATCGCGCTCAGCGCAATCAGGCACGTCATATGAAAATGCATTTTTCGAACCAATTCTAGTGCTTGGTAAGCGTTTGTGCGTGTGATGGATTAAGGGTTCATGCGCCGATTTTTTCTAGCCGCTTCCTTTAGCGCTCTCTGTGTGAGCTTGGTGGTCTTATGGATTCACCGCTACCAGAGAACCGCTGGTGAACCGCAATGGCAACTCGCCGATCTGCATGATGCCGCGAAGCACGTTGAAGGGCTAAACTGGAGTGGAACTTCCCATAACCCCACATTGTTACTTCGGCGTGAGAACGGAGAACCGCCACGAGCCATCAGGCTGGCGATCCCTGGTGCCACGGCAGTAGAGGCGTTGCACTTGCGCTTCCGACTCGTCGCTTCCGGGCTTACACCCGGTGACGAAGACTGGAAAACAGGCAGGATCACCATCGAATGGCACGCTGCAGACGGACAGTCGCCTTATGAGTTGGATCCAGTCGCCGCGATTATGGAGGACAGAGACAGCGGTATCATGACTCTTGTAGCGGTATCTGCTAATGGCCTAGCAGTTCCTGCGATTCGAATGGAACATCTCGGGGTTAATGGTGGATTTGAACTCAGCGAGTTAGAAATCATCGCGGTTGAGGAAACGACTTGGTGGAAATTCGGCGGATGGATCCTTTCATTGATGAGTCTGATTTGGCTCAGCTCTGCCATTGTGAGTTGGCCGGGGGTGAAACTCTGGCGATCCGTTGCTGCGGCAGCCGTGTTCTTAGTCATGGTTGTAGAATTCGTGATTCCGGGACCTTGGAAAGTGCAGCGACCACTGCTCGGTCAGGAATTTGCCATCGGTAGTGCAGTTACTCAGCAACATTCACCCACAATTACTCACCCAAATGGAATCACTTCAGGCAACGTGGCTTCCTCCGGAAAAATCATCGTCCAAGGTGGACTGCCGATGCGCATTCGCTGGGTGCTGAAACCGTTGAAACCACTTTTGCACGTCGCATTGTTAGCTGCACCTACTTTTTTGTTTGCCCTATTACTTGGAAGCAAGCGTGCAGTGCTACTCGCCGCACCACTGGCGGTAGCGATCGAATTAGCTCAAGCAGCGCTGGGTTATGGCTTCGATTGGGGTGATGTCATCGATCTGATATTCGATGGCATTGGGATCATACTAGGTGTTTGGCTCTGTCATCGTTTGTTCCGAAAGTTCAAGCCGCTGCCCTTGGCCCTCAAATGATAGAGCCGCGCCTTATTGGGGCGCGGCTCAGGTTTGGGTGAAATATAAGTGGGTAGAGATTAGAAGCTTTCGATCAGCTTGATCAAAGCGGCTTTGAAAGCGGCTAGATCGCCCGATGGAGGTGATACCTGCTTTGAGACTTTCTTCGCTGCCTGTTTTACAGGTGCAACTTTGCTGGTGATCTTCTTATTGCTTAGTTTCTTCACTCCCGCAGCCTTAAGCCAAGCAGCGACTGTGATCACGGATAGTTTAAACTTTTTAGCGGCCTGATTCTGACCACCACGTCCGTTCTCTTCATTGTATGCGCTCGCGAAGTCCACAACTTCTTGCTTGTACTCATCTGGATATCGAACGTCTCTTACGCCCTTTTCACTAGGGGCTGCTTTAGCTGCGACTTTGGTGGTTTTGCTGGCAGCTTTTGCGGCTTTCTTCTCAACAGGAGCCTTTAATTCGGAGGCCTGTAACCATCCGGCAATCGTCAGAGGACTCACAAGATATTTTTTGGCGGCAGCGCTTTGCCCACCACGTCCATTGCTCTTGTTGTAACCCAAGACAAACTCAACAATTTCCTTTTTCTGGACATCACTGTAACGAACCCCAGTGGATGTCGCTTGCTTCTTTTTAATACTCATGTGGGAGGAACATAGTGATTAGTTAGATAATCCGCAAGAATAATCTAGGCATTCATATCAATTATATGACGTAATGTGGATACTGCGGTTGTCCACCACGGCTGGACCAGAATGTAGAAGCTGGCTCCAAGATGCTACATCATCCAGTTCGATGACTTTGCTGAGTGAGTCCAAAGTCAATTTTTCATGAAGCGACAAGGACTCAGTGGATATAAAGCCATCTACTAGAGTATAAACACTGGGTATGATTGAGTGGTGTCCCAGCATCATGGCACGAACTGGGAGGAATGATCGTCGCCATTCGCAAATGATCGGCAAAAGTTCGAAATCCGTCAACCGGCCAAGCACATCATAGTATTCAATTTCGAACAAACGAGAGATAGAAGCTGCTAAATCAGTAGGTGAACTACTAAGTAGCACAGGGATCCAGCCTGCTGCTTTCGCCGAAATGATGACCTCAGAAACTTTGTTTGCTGTTGCGGGTAAGTTCTCAAACAAATCCCGGCTAGGATGGATGGATTCGTATATGTGCACTTCATTTGCTAGGGGTATTATGTGGTCGAGATGCACAAATAAGAGTGAGCCGCAGGGCTGGGTCGCGGGTTGGATCTCGACGAGATCGTTCACCATTACGCGATTAAACAGTTCGATCATATCATCGTTCCGCATGCGCACGCAGCCATGTCCTGCTCGTTGACCGATGAGTTCTTCCTGATTGGTTCCATGAATATAAATGCAGCGTTCCAGTGTATTGGCATTTGGGATATCCAAGCCATCTAAGCGCAGAATGCGTGTTAGCACGAGATCTTGATCTGCTAAGTCTCCTCGTTGCCACAGCCCAACAGGCAAGCGGCCCTTAAAAATCGTGCCACTCGGTTGATCCGCCCCTATTGCTTCGATGATTCGGAACGTTCCGGTGGGGGTGCGGAAACTGTCTTTTGCGAAACCCATACCCTTGATCGCGGTGGACACGGGGTAGGAATGAACGCACGCATCGTTTTCAATTACGCTTAATGTTTGGTCATCAAGTGAAACGACAAGTCTGCGGACTGAACTCATGGTGGTGTGATCACGAGCAATGCATTGTGGCCGCCCATGCCATGTGATAACTTCGCGACTGGGCCGAGGGCAGGTGTTTCATGGTCCGGTAACACGAAGCCCGGAGGTGCATAGAGAGCCGGCATATTGGGTGGAAGTTGGCGGTGGCGCAAAAATGAAGCTAATATCACACATTCGAGCATTCCACTTGCGCCGATGGTGTGACCGAGGAATGGCTTGAGCAAATGTAGCGTCGGCTTATTCCCGGGAAAAACTCGTGTCAGTGCGGCTGGATCCGCAGCACACTGGACGGCAGTCCCGGTAGCGTGAGGACACACGGCGGTGGGCATGTTGGTCAGACCTGTGAACAGTCCAGGAGTGCGGCCGCCATCTTTCGGAATGCCTACGGGATCGCATGCATCCGAGTTGCATCCATAAGATGTAACATGTGGGTGATTTCCTGAGGTTGCTTCCAGAGTGAGCGCCGCCGCTCCTTCTCCGGGAATAAACCCGGATGTTCCAAGTCGATAGGGGTCCGATTGATACACATCCGACAAAAGCCCGGAAGCTGCATAGTTATCCAGTAGCAGTGGTACGAGTGGCAAGTCCACCGCCACGACTAATGCACGCGGTGCAGCTCCACATCGGATTAGCATGGTGGCGATTCCGATGGCATCGAGACCCGCCGCGCAGCCACTTGCTAAAACGTGATTCGGTCCTGTGATGCCAAACTCGATGGTGATCGCCGCTGCGGGTTCGCTGTGGATCGTATTGCTAGCTGCCATCAGTTTGAAGGGCCGTCTTCCCGGCCATGGGCCGAGCCAGCCAGCAGCATTGCCACGGCTTGTGCCAACTACCAGTGCTGCATCGTGCAGATCATGGGGTGACCAACCGGCATCAGAGATTGCCTGCTGCGCCACATGCAGAGCGGCCATTGTTGCGGGGCTCCATTTTCGGTGGGTTAACGAAGCCCGGTTTTCAATCCACGCAGCAGGCCTAGCAGCGTGCGGGCTGTCAGCTCCAAGAAGCTCAGACAAAGGTCGAAACCGCGACTGCTGTGCCAGAATCGCCTGCCGATGTTCGGCCAAATTCACGCCCAGCGCCGACAATGCGCCTAGGCCAGTGATGTTGATGGGGGCTTCCAGAAACACAATATGATGACTCTGCCTTGCGGCTGCGACACAGCCTCATGAAGCATGTTTGTGGAAATTACAATACCACTTTGAAATGCGCGCACAGTTCTATGAGCAATCGCTCAATCCACATCTTGATAAAGCTCTGACAGGAGAAATGTGATACCTACTTCTGGAAGCTCAAGAACCGCATCCGGACCGGAAAGAATCTCCTTTTTGAAGCCCATGCCATCCCGGCGATGAAGTGTTAGGAAACGAGATTCTGTTTCCGCGAGTATATAGGTTTCCAGCGTGGGGATGGTGATGTAATCACGGAATTTCTGGACTTCATCAATGCGGCGAGTGGTCGGGCTGAGCACTTCGAGAATCACGCTTGGAGAGTGAGTATATAAAGCGTTCCCCGGTACCGGCACGCAGATGATCATGCCATCGGGGTAGTAGAATGCTTCCTCTCCACCACCGAGCGCTACATGAAGTTTGAAATCGCTACCCGTTGGAAAACAGGGCTTTCCGGCAAGCTGGTTGCCGACGTGTCTCATGAAATTTCCTGCGATACGCTGATGATTCAGTGTGCCGCCAGACATCGCATAAACATTTCCAGCGACAAACTCATGACGGATTTCTGATGCGAGTTCGCCCTCTAGGTATTTATCCCGGGAGATCCAGTGATTCGCAATTGCAAGTGCCATGACGAGACGGGTAGCTGAAATAGATCGGTTCCGCAAGTATCCCGCTGCTACCCAAGCAGATGGCAGAACATGGCATCGCGCAGTTTCGGTTCAAACCAGGTGCTCTTTGGCGGCATAATTCCACCGTCGTCTGCGATGTCCATCAGGTCCACGATGCCCGTGGGAAACATCGAAAACGCGCAGGCAAATTCACCGGAATCGACGAGTTTCTCAAGCTCGGCTGTTCCACGAATGCCGCCAACAAATGAGATGCGCTTGCTAGTCCGCGGGTCTTGGATGTCGAAGAGCGGCGCGAGGATCTCGGTTTGTAGCAGTGATACATCAAGCAAATCGATGGCCGAGCGCCCACTTGTAAACTCCGGCTTGAAGGTCAAGCCGTGCCATTTGCCAGCGAGATAAAATGCGAGTTGATGTTTTTCCGTCGGAACGGGAGCGGAGTTTTCCGTGATCTCGAATACGCGACCTAACGCGACGAGGATATCCGCAGGCGTGTGACCATTGAGATCCTTGAGCACCCGGTTATAGGCGAGGATGTTCATTTGGTCGTGTGGGAAAATGACCGTGAGGAAACCCGCGCTGCCGCCAGCTCCCTTGCGGCTTTGGAAGATACGGCTGGCTGCTGCGCTGCGGTGATGTCCATCCGCGATGTATAGCGCTGGCATTTCAGCGAACGCTGCGATCAGAAAATCGATGTCCGCCATTTCCGCAACTGGCCATGAGCTATGGCGCACGCCGTCTGGGGCGGTGAAGTCGATCTCTGGCGCAGCGGACGTCAGGCGCGAGACCAGCGCGTCGATCGCTGGGTCCGCTTTGTATGTGAGAAATACCGGCCCCGTCTGGGCATCGAGCGATTCGATGTGGCGCACGCGATCATCTTCTTTGTCGGGGCGGGTCAGCTCGTGTTTTTTCACGATGTCATTCAAGTACTCTTGGCAGCTCGCCAGTCCTACGAGGCCGATCTGGCAGTGGCCGCCCATGACTTGGCGATACAAGTGAAACATCGGGGACGCATCGCAGCGCAAAGTTCCATCACAAATCAGCTTTTGAAAATTTTCACGTCCACGCTGATAGACCGCATCGGAATACAAATCCGTGCCCTCGGGCAGGTCGATTTCGGGTTTGCTAACGCGGAGGAAACTCAGCGGATTTCCCGCCGCCATGGCTTTCGCTTCCTCGGAAGACATCACGTCGTAAGGCAGCTCACAGACACGTGCGGCGAGTTCAGGATCGGGGCGGAGGGCGGCGAAGGGAGTGACAGTAGCCATGGTCGGGGAAGCGGACCATAAGGACACGTTGCTCCAACGCAAGAGCAGATGCGTCGGCATTTCCTACGGCCCAATGTCCGGGCTTGCCCAGTGTGAAAGCAGCGTTCATTCATGGGCCGTGACGCGTGACTTATCTGCTGACCCGGCCTGGCAGGAAAAGGATCTGGGGCTGCCGCTACCGGATTCTTCACATGCGTGTTCGGTCTGCCTGCCTACTTGGGACTCGGTGATCGGATACGAAGAAGGCCGGAAAAAAATCATCAATCGCCTGCGAGTGGGATACCCGCGGTTTTTCAAGCATCCCATGGTGGAACGCTTGTTTGATAATGCGAAGTCCGAGGTGGCTGGTGAGCACGAAGAAGTCTTGGTGCTGCCGACTCGTAGTTCCGTGCAGCGAGCTCACCGTTGGGTGGAGCGCCGTGCGCAAACGGCCGTGCGCTCGACCAGTTTCCACGGCCTGCATGCGCTGATCGTTCCCGCTAAGGCAAAGGCCGATGCAGATGCCTATTGGCGCTTCTCTGGCGAAGTCGTCAGCAGCCGCCAGGCACAGGATTTCCTCGATGGAGCGCCGCGTGAGGGTTCCAAATCACATTTGGTCGTTCGCTCGCTCACCAAGTTCACGGGCAGCACACCTGAGAATACCTTCGTATTTTCGAGCGGCATGGCCGCCACCACCAGCGTCTTGCGAGCACTGCCCGGCTTGCTCAACGGCAAGAAAACTCTGCAACTGGAGTTTCCCTACGTGGACTGCTTGAAGGTGCAGGAACATTTCGGTCATGGCGTGGTGTATCTGAATGAAGCCAGCGGCGAATCGTTCGATGAAGCGTTGTTGCGAATCCGTCAGGGAGAATTCGCTGGTGTATTCACTGAACTGCCCAGCAACCCATTACTGCGCACCGTCGAGCTTGAACGTGTCGCGCGAGCTTGTCATGAAGGAGCCACGCCTTTCATTGTGGACGATTCCGCAGCCGGACCGTTCAACGTGGAAGCTTTGCGCTTCGCAGACGTGGTGACCGGTAGTTTGACCAAATGGATTTCTGGCGAAGGCGACGTGATGGCAGGGATGGCGGCTTTACGCGAAGACTCACCGTTTAGCGCCACCCTCCGGGAAAGTCTCACTTTAGACGCCGCTGAAAATGCGCCGCTTTACATTGGCGATGCCGAGGTGCTGCTTTCCAATATGAATGGCTACGCGGCTCGGATGAAAACAGTGAACGCGAATGGCATAGAACTGGCCGCATGGCTTGCGGAACATCCGGCGGTCGCTCAGGTCTGGCACCCTTCTCTTACCACTCGCGAGAATTACGATGCAGCGCTACGCAAAGGTGGGGGCTACGGTGGCTTGCTCTCGTTTGTGCTGAAAAGTCCGAAAAAAGTGCCCAAAGTTTATGACGCGCTGCAACTCTGCAAGGGACCGAGTTTTGGCACGCCATTCACGTTGGTGTGTCCTTATGTGATGCTCGCGCATTACACGGAGCTCGATTGGGCGGAAGCTTGTGGTGTGGCCCCGCACTTGCTGCGCGTTTCTTGTGGCTTGGAACCGATCGGCGATCTCAAGAGTGCATTTGACGAAGCGCTGGCCAGCGCGTGATGCGCTCTGAAAATCAATGGATTCCGGCTTGACCCACTTGCGGGCAATGACGATGTTCGCCCGCTTTTCCCGAAAGTTTTTCGTCCCAGCACTTTATTCCGACACGGCGGTTGCCAAGGAATGAAACGAAGTATGGACCTCATCGGGCCACTCAATTTCATCACCATTCTCTCATTTTCAACACTTTCCATGTTAAAGAAGCTTTTTGGAAATTTTTTTTCCAGTGATATCGGCATCGACCTCGGCACCGCAAATACCCTGATCAATGTTAAAGACCACGGCATCGTTTTACGCGAGCCATCGGTAGTTGCGGTCAAAGCCGGCACCAACGAAGTCCTAGCCGTCGGCGACGATGCAAAACGCATGTTGGGGCGAACGCCCGGCAATATCGTCGCCATCCGCCCGTTGAAAGACGGTGTTATTGCGGACTTTGAAGTGACTGAGGCCATGTTGCGCCACTTCATCCGCAAAGTGAACAAAGGCCGTCGCAACAATCCGCGGGTGCTCATCGCCATTCCATCCGGCATCACCGAGGTCGAGCGCCGCGCCGTTCGCGAGTCTGCGCTACAGGCCGGAGCCCGCGAGGTTTATCTGATCGAGGAACCGATGGCAGCGGCGATCGGTGTGGGATTACCGGTGCAAGAAGCATCTGGAAACATGATCGTCGATATCGGCGGCGGCACCACCGAAGTGGCGCTCATTTCACTTTCGGGCATCGTTTACGCGCGCAGCGTGCGTACCGCTGGCGACGAGCTGGACGAGGCCATCATTCAATACATGAAGCGCGCCTACAATCTGATGATTGGCGAGCGCACCTCGGAGGAAATCAAAATACGCCTCGGCTCTGCCGCACCGCTGCCGAAGGAATTGACGATGGAAGTCAAAGGTCGCGATCTGGTCGCTGGGCTTCCAAAAACCATCACCATCACCTCGCAGGAAATCCGCGAGGCCATGGCGGACCCACTCAGCACGATTGTTGACGCGGTCCGCACGACACTCGAACGCTGTCCGCCGGAACTCGCTGCAGACTTAGTGGATCGTGGAATCGTTCTCGCCGGAGGCGGTGCCCTACTCAAAGGGCTGGACCGCTTATTGCGTGAGGAAACCGGACTACCCGTCCATGTCGCCGAGGATCCCCTCAGTGCCGTGGCGGAGGGCACAGGCAAGGCTCTTCAGGAACTTGCACTGTTAAAGCGGGTCGCAAACTCAGACCGATAAACGCGTCGCCCAGCCATCCCGGCCATGAAGCCGCTCAATCTTATCGCTTTGTTAATGTTTCTCGGGGGTGCCGTATGGGCGCTCACCCGTAGCGAACGGAGCGTGCGCGAGATTCAAACTGCGTATTACGAGGCGATGGCTCCATTTCTCAAATCGGGTTCCAAACTGGAAACGCAGGCCCGCACTTTTCTCACGGAAGCTCGCCATTCCAAAGAGCTCGAGGCGGAGCTGGAAGTGACTCACGAACAACTTGGCCGCCTGCGCCTGATCGAAACGCGTTTCCGTGCTCTCGAACAAGAAAATGCTCAGCTCAGACACGCGCTCAACTTCAAACAAGCGACGCGTTTCGACGTCGTAGCCGCACGGGTGATTCGCCGCAATCCAACCACTTGGTGGCAGACGGTTGAGATTGATGCTGGCTCAAAACGCGGCATCGGCAGCCAGTTGGCCGTCCTTTCAAACGACGGCCTAGTCGGCAAAATCGAGCGCGTGGACAGCGGTGGAGAACGCTCGTCCGTGCTCTTGCTCACCGACGAGAAATGCCAAGTCTCGGCCCGCATCGAGGGTTCGCCGGAAGTCGGCATCCTGAGCGGTCAGCGCGGTGGCTTTGATGCCGATCCGATGTTGCGCCTTCGTTTCCTTTCGCCCAATGCCGCCGTCCGCCAAGGGCAGCGTGTGTTTACCACCGGCCGTGGAGGTATCTTCCAGGCCAATATCCTTCTTGGAACCATCCACTCCGTCGAAAAAGGCGCACTGGATTCCGAAGCTCTCGTCCGACCCTCGGTGAACTTCGCGGATCTCGGTGCGGTTTTCGTGGTTCTGTCTGCCGATTCCTGACAGCCCGTGATCCGTTACTCCATCGCCACCATTCTGCTCCTGCTCGCCGCCTTTCTGGTGCAGCAGTTCTTGCCGGCATTTACGGGGATTCACCACTCGCGCATTCTGCTCGTTCAGTTGGTATTCCTGTGCTGCGCGGTGACTGTCGCGCAGCCGACCATGCTGCTGCTGGCATTCATTGGCGGCTTCTTCTGGGACGCCCAGTGCGCACTTGGGCCGCACGGCGGTGATCCTCTGGTTTATACGCAGCAGGTGGAAAATCTGCGCTTTGGTTACTCGATCCTGCTCTTCGGTGCGATGGGAGTTTTGATGCAGGGCATCCAGCCGTTGTTCAAACAGGGCAAATGGTATTTTTCCGCGTTTCTGTCCGGAATCGCCGTCCTGCTCTACCTCGCGGCTGAGTACACGATTATCAATTTCGTGCGCGGTGATTTCAGGCTCAGCCCCGCTACCATGCAGCAGATGGTCTTCACCGCATGCCTAACCATGCTTTTTTCGCCGCTGGTCTTCTGGATGCTCTTCACCATCGCGAAGGCCTGCGACCACTCGATCAACCCGGAGGTGCGCCGTCGCAGGCGCCAACATTAACGCCATGCAAACGGGTTATCGCCTCCGCATCTACTTGCTGACTGCCATCTTGGTCGTCGGCTTCGGTGCCTTGCTCAATCGCCTCTACGAGTTCCAAATTGAGCGCCGGAATGAGTTTCTCAATCGCGTGCCCGGAAATCGCACCGTCACCGTGCGCGAACCCGGTATCCGCGGCCAAATCACCGACCGCAACGGCATCACGCTCGCCAAGAATCTCCGCAACTATGAAGTGACCTTCAACTTGGAGGAAATTCGCGATGCCTACCTCAATCAACATGATCGCGAGCCTGTCGTGGACCGCATTACCGATGAGCGCGGAATCCCCCGCAAGCGCTCCGAGATGGATATCGTGGAAATCGTCAATGATTGGACTATCGCTCGACTTAAAAAACTTGAGCTAGCGCGCAACTACAACGCCACGGCCCTACGCACGCATTTCCTGACACACGGGGGGCTGATCCCATTCAGTTATCGCGCGGATTTGACTTACGATGAGTTTTCTCGTTTTGCGGAGCACAGTCTTGAGCTGCCCGGCGTTTATCTAAACATGCGACCGCAGCGCCAATATCCTTACGGCTCGCTGGCCAGCCACGTCCTCGGCTATCTCAAACAATGGGAAAAGGGTGATGTCCCAGAAGCAGATGCACGGAAGTTCAATCACTACATCGGCGACGAAAGAGGCATCGCGGGAGTTGAGGCGTCCATGGATTCGCTGCTGCGCGGTGAGGAGGGCAGCAAGAGCATCGTCAAAAATGAAAAAGGACGCACCATCCGAATGTCCGACTACACCAAGCCTGGAACCGGTGCCGACGTGCAGCTCACCATCGACGCTCGCGCTCAATACCTGCTCGAAAATGTGCTGCGCAATGCGGGCCGCGCCGCTGGCGTGGTCATGGACGCCCAGACCGGTGAGGTGCTCGCCATGGCATCGGTGCCAGATTTCGATCCGAATGCCTTCATTCCGAGCATCACTCCCGAGCGCTGGAAAAATTACAACGAGAACAAACAACTCGCGCCTTTGACCAACCGGACGATCTCGGCCTACGCTCCGGGTTCGACGATGAAAATCCCCACCGCCATCTCAGGCGCGCTGCAAGGGATGGCAAGCCGCTCATTTAGCTGCAACGGATATATCAAATACGGAAATCATCCGGTCGGCTGCTGGCTTTGGAACAAAAGCAAAGGCCGCCACGGCTCGCTCACACTTCCCAAGGCCATCCAGCAATCGTGCAATCCGTATTTCAACATCCTAGCCAACACGATCCGCTGGCGCGCGATGGTCGATGGCTGTCAGATGGTCGGCATCGGCAACCGCACCGGCATCGAGTTGCCAAATGAAAAACCCGGTATTCTCCCTGGCAGCCGCGCGTGGCGTGCCTCGAATCCCGGTGCGGAAATGACACCCGCGCTGGTCGCCTTTTTATCCATCGGCCAAGGCGACACGCTCGCCACGCCGCTACAATTGTGCGCGATGGCTGCCTGCGTCGCGAACGGCGGGAAATACTATCAGCCACGCATCGTCCGCAAGGCCGTCTCGGAAGATGGCAAGACTCTCATCGCAGACGAGCCCGAGCTTGTCGTCGATTTGATCGAGGCGGGAATCAAACCCGATGACTTCGAGCTGATCCGCAAAGGCATGTGGATGGCTGTCAACGTCCCCGGCGGAACCGCCGGAAAAGTGAGAATGGCCGATATCGAAGTCGCGGCTAAAACTGGCACCGCGCAGACCATCGACAACGGTGCCAAGTCCAACAACTCGTGGGTGATCAGTTTTGCTCCTTACGAGAATCCCAAATACGCCGTCTGCGTGCTCGTCCAGAATGCAGGTTCCGGCGGTGCCGTCTGCGGCCCGCTCGTCAATCTGATCTATCATGGACTTTTCTCCGGCGAAAAAGGGCTGAAGCTGCCACTCAATGTGCAGAGCGAATACGCCGGGAACACCGAGCGGCTCGAAGAAATCAAACTACCCGAGGACGTTCTCAGCTCAATCGGCGCATCCGAAATCCTCGAAGACGATCTAGGTGAAACAGGCGAGGAAGTCGCCATTCTGGATGCCGCCGCACCCGTGCCCGAAGATAATTCAGACACGCCTGTCCCCACTCTCACCGCAGAAGCCGATGCCGAGGGCACCGTGGTTCCCAAGGCCGTCCCTGTCACCGAACCCTAATTTTTTCAACCCATTGATACGCCACACCACTCACATCATTCAAACTATGATCCAGCACATTAAACGACTCCTCGGCATCGGCAGGCCCGATCCGCTTCACGGAAACACACTCATCGTCAACGTCGAAAAACTCGAACGCCGAGTCGCCCTCTTGGAAGACGGCGTGCTCGAAGAATACACCGTCGAGCGCGAGGGTGATCAAAACATCGTCGGCGGTATTTTCAAAGGCCGCGTCAAAAACATCGAAGGCGGTCTCAAGGCAATGTTCGTCGATATCGGCCTCGACAAAAACGCGTTCCTGCACTTCTGGGACGCCATTCCCGCAGCGCTCGATGCCGGCCTGGAAGAAATCCAGCGCGAGGGCAAACGGAAGCAGCAAAAGAAAATCACCTCCAAGGACATCCCGGAAATCTATCCGATCGGTTCGGAAATCGTCATCCAAGTTTCCAAAGGCGCGATCGGCACCAAAGGCCCACGCGTCACCACTAACATCTCGCTAGCCGGGCGCTACCTCGTGCTCATGCCCTACACGGAACAGTTCGGTATTTCTCGGAAAATCGAGGATCCCAAAGAACGTGCACGCCTTCGCAAGATTGTTCAGAAACTCTCGGTTCCCGAAGGCATGGGCATCATCATGCGCACCGTCGCATCCGGCACGCGCGCCCGCCACTTCGTGCGTGACCTCGCCATGCTGCTTGAACAATGGGACGAGATCGAGGCCCGCCGCGCGGCGAATCCAGCACCCGCATGCATCTTCCAAGAACCTGGCCTCATCGAGCGCACTGCCCGAGATTTCCTCACCGAGGAAGTCAACCAAGTGATCTGCGATGATGCCGAGACGACTGAGAAAATCCGCGAAATCGCCGGTAAAATTTCACGCCGCGCCAAACGCCGCGTCCACCACATGGCGATGAGTTCGCAGCCGATCTTCGAGCGCATCGGCATCCAAAAACAGATCGACGAAGCGTTTTCCCGCCAAGTCTGGCTGCCCTGCGGCGGCTACATCGTGATCGATGAAACCGAGGCTTTGATCGCTATCGACGTCAACACTGGTCGCAACCGCGGCGCGAAGGATGTGGACAAGATGATTCTGCAAACGAACACCGAGGCCGCAGTCGAGGTCGCACGCCAATTGCGCCTGCGCAACATCGGCGGACTCGTCGTCATCGACCTCATCGACATGCGCCACCGCAAGGACCAACAGGCGGTTTACAAGGCGATCAAAGACCGACTCAAGAAGGACAAGGCCAAGACGCAGGTGCTTCAAATTTCTCCAATCGGTCTGATGGAAATGACACGCCAGCGCCTCAATGAATCATTGCGCGACTCGATGTATGAGCCTTGCCCGTATTGTCAGGGCCGTGCTCGTGTTAAAACTCCGATGACGATGTCCGTGGAAATCCAACGCCGCCTCAACTCCGTCATTCAAAAATACCGAGACACGGTTGGAGACCTCATCATCATCGTCAACAGCGACGTGCTGAACCGTTTCAAAAGCGAAGATTCCAAGCTGCTCGGAGAGCTTGAACGCTCTCACTCCGGCCGCCTCATTTTCCGCTCGGACCCGACTCTCAATCGTGAACGCTTCGCCATCATCGATGCTCGCACCGAAAAAACACTCGACCAAGTCTAGGCAACAAACGCGAAACATCATACTTCACCCACGCAACTTTTGAAGCCCCCAACACTTATGAACCGCAAAACAAAAATCATCGTCACCCTAGGTCCAGCCACCGAGTCCGTAGAAATGATCGGCGCCCTCATGGATTCCGGAGCCAATGTGTTCCGCCTCAACATGAGCCACGCGAAGCACGAATGGGCCGCTGAAATGGCATCCCGCGTCCGCAAACAAGCGATTCAGCGTGGCATTCACATCGGTGTGTTGTTCGACCTCACCGGACCATCGATCCGAACTGGCGAAGTTGCAGAAAACTACACGCTCGCCGAGGGCGATACGGTGGAGTTCCGCAAGGCGGGCACAGAGCCCACCGTGGATATTTCGACCACAGTCAATTATGAGGGACTGATGGACGACGTCGCTGTCGGTAACACGCTCGTTGTGGACAATGGCGCATTGCTCATGCGCATCGAAGTGGTCGAGGCGGACCGCATTCTTTGCAGCGTCGCCACTCCAGGAACGCTCGGCTCGCGGAGACACATCAATCTTCCTGGTGTGCGGCTCAATCTTCCCGCGCTCACTGAAAAGGATCACAAGGACCTCGCGCTTGCAGTCGAATGCGAAGCGGATTTCATTGCGGGTTCATTCGTTCGGGACAGTGCCCACGTCCGTGAGCTTCGCGACGCCATGAAAGCGCTCGAAGGCGATGCGCAAATCATCGCGAAGGTGGAGGATCAGGAAGCCGTGCGAAACATCGACGCGATTATCGGCGAAGCCGACATCATCATGATCGCCCGTGGAGATCTGGGCACCGAAGTTGAATTTGAAGAACTCCCGCTCTTGCAAAGGCGCATCGTCAAGCGCTGCCATGAGCTTGGAACTCGCGTGATCGTCGCCACTCACCTCATGGAATCCATGATCACCAATCCCACTCCCACGCGCGCCGAGGTGACCGATGTGATGAATGCCGCTTACGAAGAAGCCGACGCTCTCATGCTCTCAGGAGAAACTTCTGTCGGTCGTTATCCTTTGCGTTGTGTCGAGGCATTGGCGCGCATCGCCAACCGCATCGAGCGCTCCGGTGGTCATGGATTTGGCCAAGGAATGTTGCTTCGTGATGAACGCCAGAAAGTGGCTCGGGCGGCGGTGACACTTGCCGACTCCATGCCAGACGCGCGCCTCGTGGTGCTCACCCGCCGTGGCGTATTGGCCAACCAAGTTTCCATGTTGCGGCCGCGCACAGCGGGATTTTATGCCGTCACACCGAAAGAAACGGTTTGCCGGAAACTTTCACTCAGCCGTGGCCTGCACTCCATCAAGTTGTCGTTCTCAACTAACATCGAAGAAACCATTAAGCGCGTTAGCGATTACTTGCTGAAGGAAGAATTGGTCCGCGCAGGCACGCCCATTGTGATCGTCTCAGACATTCTCTCCGATCACTTCGGCGCGAACTCGATCCTTCTTCACCACGCGTAAGTCCGGCGGTGCGGTGGAGCGTCACCCCTTAATTTCAAGCAGCATCTGTGGGTTATTCGGGAACTTCTTGAGGAAGAAAAGCAGTCGTTCCATCGCCTCCACCGGGCGGTGGCCGGATAGCCCTCGGCGGATCAGGTGAACCTTGTGCAGCGTGTGGTCTGCCAGCAGTAGCTCCTCGCGACGGGTGCCAGACTTGAATATATCAACGGCCGGATAGATGTAGTTTTCCGCGATTTTGCGGTCGAGCACGAGTTCCATATTCCCGGTGCCTTTGAACTCCATGAAAATCGCCTCATCGGCACGCGAGTTGGTCTGAATCAAAGCGGTGGCCATGATCGTAAGCGAGCCACCACCACGGGTGTTGCGGGCAGCAGCAAAAAGGCGTCGAGGCACTTCAAGTGCGCCGATCGTGATGCCGCCGGAGCCTGTTCCACGACCGCGATTGCTGCCCATCATGTGGTTGTACGCACGGGCCAAGCGCGTGATGGAATCCATCAGCAAGAACACATCTTTGCCGGCTTCCACCAATCGTTTCGCCCGTTCGATGGCGAGCTCGGCGATGCGGCAGTGATTGCGTGCGACTTCATCATTGGAACTGGCATAAATTTCTGCTCCCGGCAAAGCGCGACGGAACTCCGTCACTTCCTCGGGGCGCTCATCCACCAAGAGCACGATCAGGTGGATGGATTCGTCATATTTTTCACGGATCGCCTCTGCCATGTGAAGCAGCAAGGTGGTTTTTCCCGAGCGTGGCGGAGAAACGATCAGTCCACGCTGTCCGCGCCCTACAGGTGCCATGATGTCCACGACTCGCGTGGTGAAACGCTCGGACTTGGTCTCGAAACTGATGCGTTTGGATGGGTTGATCGCCTTGAGTTCATCGAAATGCGGAAGTTTGGATGCCTCCTGTGGAGTCATGCCGTTGATGTCGGTGACTTCGACCAGTTGCGGCCCGCGCGGCCCGATCTGATAAAGGCCGCGTACCCACTGGCAGAGCCGCAGGTGGTATTTGCGGATGATTTCCGAAGTCACAAACACATCATCGCGCGCTTGATCAAAGCGTCTCTCGGAAACACGCAAGAACCCGAAACCTTTCGGCGTCAGCTCTAGCATGCCATAAACCTCGATCATTGGCCCGCTGAGCGCAGGCTCTGGACGGCGCTCGTTTGGCGACGCTGGACTTGGACGAGAATCGTTATTTGGCGCAGGACGCGGCACCGCCGGTTGCTGGCCGACACGTTGTTCATTGCGCCGCTTGCGTTTTTCGCGACGCCGCTTGCTGCGACTTTCACGCGGTTGTCCGTCGCGGTTTTGCGGATTTTCTTGGCCGCCTTGCTGCGGCATGGGTGAGCCTTGGTTTCCCGAGTTCTGCGGCGGTGAAGTCGAGACTTCAGGACTCGCCGGAGCAGCTTCGCGTGGGGTCGTGGGCCCGCCGCCGGGCACGCGGCCGATACGTCGTCCTTCATTTGCTGGCTGCGTTTCTTGAACAGGCGTTTCAGCGGAAATATTTTCTGCGCTAGGGGTTTCTGAAGGCACCGCCTCAACAGTCACTTTTTTCGCCCGCACCGCTCTTTTCTTGGGAACCACGGACTCGGAACGGACCTCATCTTGGGTAAGCTCCAAATCGAGCTGCTCCTTGGGTGCGTTTTTTACCGCTTTCTTTGCTGGCACTTTTTTGGCAGCGGCCACCTTTTTGACAGCCCGCTTGCGTGCTGGTTTCGCGCTCTCGTCGGTGATGGCCGGGACAGATTGTTTGGTATCCTCGTTGGTTGGGGTGCTCATTCTGAGTCGGGTAAAATGATTGGATCCACTGGGTATCGGGCTGCTCAATGGTCGAGCTGATCGAGTATTTCATCGGCAACCTCGAAATTGGTGAAGACGTTGACGGTGTCCGGATAATCGTCCAAGTGGTCGTAAAGTTTGAGTATTTGGCGGGCAATGGTCGGGTCTGTGACCATTCCTGAATTTTGAGCGATGGAGACCATTTTTTCGGATGTGATCGGTAGCCCGGCAGATCGCAGTGCATTGCCTACGCTGCCCAATTCGTTCGGAGCAGTTTGGATGAGGTGTTCTTCATCATCGGCTTGGACATCGCTTGCGCCTGCTTCGATCGCAATCTCCATGAGCTTTTCTTGTTCAATCGCACCCGCAGAGACGCGGATTTCTCCGATGCGGTTGAACTGATATGAGACGCTACCTTGCGTGGCCACGCTGCCGCCGTTTTTGGTAAAAATGGATCTCACGTCTGCTGCCGAGCGGTTGAGATTGTCCGTTGCCATTTCCACGATGAAGGCCACGCCCGCAGGCCCGTAACCCTCGTAAGCGACTTCTTGGATGGCATCCCCTCCGAGTTCGCCAGTGCCTTTTTTGATGGCGCGCTCAATGTTGTCTTTTGGCATGGAAACGGCCTTGGCGTTGTCGATGGCGGTGCGCAGGCGTGTATTTGCAGCAGGATCTCCGCCGCCAGAACGAGCTGCCAGTGAGATTTCATGAGCACACTTGCTAAAGACCCTGCCTTTGATGGCATCGACTCTCGCTTTGATGTGCTTGACCTTGGACCACTTGTTGTGACCAGCCATGGAATACGAATGAAAAGGGGATTTGGTGTTGTGGGTGAATGCGCTTGAGCAGAACGAGGTGTTCTGCTGGCCGCAAAAAGAGCGAATCGGTGTGGCGATGCACACAAACCGGATGGAGATGTTCACTGAGGAACACGGCAGCCCGGTTAGGAGGGCTACAAGTTGCTTGTAATGGGACTGCTCGCAATTACCGCGCGAAAGTCAGTTACATTGTGCAACAAGGCCAAACTGGACTGCCCAGAATGGATTGGCAATCGAAAATTTGAGCCTGAATTTAGGCTCAAATAAAAACTCACTGACCTGGCAATTGCACCAGTTTGGAATACTGATAGCTGTTTTTCGCAAGCCATTTGGCATCACTGGCCTTCGATCTATCGCGTCTTAGCTGCTCCACTCCTGGATCAGATAAGACGCTTAGAGAAATGCCAATGGACGTGATTTTACCGTTGGTGAGTGGGACTGTTGGGTCTGGTGCACCTGCCGATTTGGTAGTGATGCCCTGACCCGTGATTCTCAAATTCTTATCACTGGAGCTAGCCGGACCAATCGTGACAAACTGGTTTACATTTGCACCGCTTACGATGGTCTGAACATTAAACGTGATGGAGAACTGGAAGATGTTTTCGCACACAAACGCATCGGTCTTGGTCATTTCTGAGCCAAACTGATTCTGAAAGAGAACATTCAAGCCCGGATCACTATCATTTTCAGGCTTACCCAGTAGTGATGTGAATGTGACATCTGGATTTACCAAATGACGTCCGAGAACGAAGGTATCGAATGCACCCGACCCCCCGTCTCTGAATGGATCTCTCTCTTCAAGCTGGTAGCCAACACAGGAAACATCACCTTCGTTGCCGCTACTCCCTCCGATGTTCCCAGAGTAACGGTCAGCGGCAGCGGTATAAAAGTATAGATTGACCGCACTGGTGTTCGTGCCGCTGCTTTTAGCTTCGGCAGAAAGCCATTCGCTGAGAGTGTTGTCTCGGCGTGTGACAAGTGATTCTAAATCGCGAGCCAGCGTATCCACCATCGCTTTTGCTTGGCGCGAGGCGCGCAGCTCGGAACGGCTCCGGTTCCATGTGTCCATGGCAATGGAGGTGATGGAAATGAGCGACCCGACAATCAAAGTGGTGACGGTCATGGCCACCAGCAGTTCGAGCAAGCTGAAGCCGCGTTTTTGAGAGGAAGCAAAGGTCGTTTTCATGGGTTTTTTGATAGAATTCATTTCAGCGGCGGACGACCAAATTGCGAGTAAAGGCAGGCAACACAGGGTTGCCGAGTTTATTGAAACGAGTAGTAAAAGAAGCGCCGAAATTTGCCGCTGACTTGCCAGTTAGTGGATAAAAATCTGCGGCGAAGGGGATGATTGCCTCGGGATGTTCATCGACGTTGGCCGATTCTACGCCACCCTTCGAATCGTAAATTTTCCCATCGGAACGAGGCTTTAGTGCGCCTGCGTTGAACGTCAATTGATTGCATTTCACCACATAAATGCCACCCACCACGGCAGGCAAATCTTCCAAAAACTTTGCATCATTCCGGCGAACCATCGAGATGACTGCGTAATCTTCACCAGCAATATTACCTGCCGCGTCTGGCACGGGAACAGGTGTCCCATCATCTGGGCGGGTGTTTGAAAGACTACCTCGATATTGGTATGCCAATAGTGCGGTGCCCGCCGTATTAGATGCCTTAATCCACTGAAATGCTTTGTTGAAGCCGGGCGTTGGATCTCCCGCTCTTGAAGTCACCAATTCCTGTTCCAGCGTGGACGCCAGTCGGTCTGCTTCTTCCACATTGATCGACTTTTTCACGCCTTCGGCAGCAGGGGCGAAAACGACGACGAATCCAGTGAGCAACACAGCGAGCACGCCGATTGCCACGACCGTCTCAATTAGCGTGAAGCCGCGAAATCTGGGTGTTGGTTGGGTTTTCATGAATCAAAAAGTAGAGACAGTTTCAGGAATGCCCATTTGTTCGGGGCTGCGGAATACCGAAGTTCTGCCGTTGCGCATCACCATAAATCCACCGAAGTCGCGTTTGCCGGAAGCGGTGACTCTGGGCAAATTTGACCCGGTGGCGGGCGAGGTGAGCCTGCGAGCACCGCTGCCGATGATAAAGCTCGCGCCTGGTATCTGGCTGATGCCCTGAGAATTGAACTCATATTCGAAGTAGCGGCCTTGTTGTGAGGTTTTACTCCCGGAGATTCTGGTGTGGGTGATTTCCGGGATCGCGCTGCCTGCGTTAGTCTTGCTGTACGTTTGGCTGAAAAACGTCTGATCGGGCAGCACGACGCCCCTTGAGGAGAGAACCCAATTCGGTGTGTCATCTGTCGGGTCTTTCGCAGTGCCGTTGAGATTAGTTTCCTCATAAGCCACAATCACTCGCCGCAAATCATCTTCCCGCTTATTGGTAAGATTTTTAGCCACTAAAACACACGAGCGTATGCCTCGGGCTGCGGCGGTGGTGCGGGCTTCATCGAACAAGGCTTCTACCGAAGTGACACCACTAGTCACCCCTTTTCCGCCCATATTACTAAGTCCGATGGAACCTGCTGTCATAAGGATGGACATGATGACGATGACGACCAGCATCTCCACCAGAGTGAAGGCATTTTTCCGATTAAGAGTTACGGAGTGAATCATTTGTAAACACATGGGTTGTTTAGGATTAAGAAATACCAATCGCAAAAAGTGGCAAGTGGAAAGATTGAAATCAGCTTACATTGTTATCAGGGAAGCGTCCGCGGTTGCACCCATTGACCCACAACCACGCGGGCTTAACCATTTCTCGGACGTCTCTGCGTGCGGCTTCCCAGCCTAGCACTTGCTTCGCTAATGAAGGATCGGCCACTAAGGAGTCCGGATCTCCAGCGCGGCGCGGGCCATAAATGACTGGCACGGTCATTCCTGTGATTTCCTCGGTGGCAGTGATGATTTCCTTCACCGAAACACCCACACCAGTGCCCAAATTGCAGCGCAAAGATTCACCACCACCAACCAAGTGATCCAGAGCTTTGGCATGCGCATCGGCCAAATCTTCGACGTGAATGTAGTCGCGAATGCAGGTGCCATCCGGCGTATTGTAATCCGTGCCAAAAACTTCGATGTGATCAATTTCTCCGGTCAGAGCCATTAGAACGCGCGGGATCAGATGCGTTTCCGGGTTGTGATCCTCGCCGATTTTCCCGTCCGCCGAGCCTCCACTGGCGTTGAAATACCGCAAACAGGCGCTACGTAGTCCCCATGCGCGGTCGCAATCTGCTAGAATCCACTCGACCATCAGCTTGCTTCGTCCGTAGGGATTGATGGGATTTTGAGTATTGGTTTCGGTGATCGGGAGATTGTCTGGCACACCGTAAGTGGCGCAGGTAGAGGAAAAAACGAAGGCCTTGCAGCCAAACTCCTGCATCACTTGCAACAGCTTGATCGGCTCAGCCGTGTTGTTTTGGTAATATTTCAATGGATCCGTCACCGATTCCCCCACGTAAGCAAAAGCCGCAAAATGAACCACTGCGGCGAATTGATGGGCCGTAAACAACTCGCGTAGAAGTTTCTGGTCACCGACATCGCCGACGACCAATTCCACTCCCGGATCGACAATCGCCGCTTTGTGTCCAAAAACCAAATTGTCGAGCACGACGATTTTCCGGCCTTGAGAAGCCAGCATTCTTACGGTGTGGGAACCAATGTATCCCGCTCCACCCGTAACCAATATCGACAGTTCGTTTTCGTTGTTCATTTACGGCTTGGATCAAAGCCGGGAACGCCTGTGTGTGTCAATCCATGCGAGGAGATAGGCACGGTGATAACCACTTTGAAATCATCTCGAATAGATTCATTGCGGCACTTGTCATAGCAGCATGAGAAAAAATCTAGCCAGATGGAGTTCGGCACTTGGGCTTGCCACCACACTTATGATCAGTTCATGCGCTTACGATCCGAACTACACCTCCGTCGGTGGTTCTTACAGTTCAGGTTACGACAGCGGGCCGTCCTACGGCAGTAGCGGATTCAGCACTTCGCTATTCGTAAGCACGGGCGACCCACATTGGCGCTACGATCCGAGCACCTACAGCTACTTTGACAACCGCTCGAATCGTTTTTACGACCCCTATTTAAATGGATATTACCCAGTCAATTATCGCCCACCAATCGTCATCGGCGTTCCGCATCCTTACGGTTGGCGTCCCGGAAGCGGCTACTGCCCGCCTCCTCGGGGTGTGAGAAATGTGACAGTGGTGAATTATCGCAACCGCGAATCATCATACCGCAATAGCAACTACAGTTGGGCAAAACGGGTGCACCAAGCACCCAACCGCAGCCAAAACTACGAAAGGCAAACAGACCGCCGTCCCGGCTCTTACGACCGCAGCAATTTCCAGCGCCAACCGAATCCAGCCATCAGAGGCACCCAAACCCGCCCCTCAACACGCTCTCAAAACAACGAACCGCAATTTTCTAACCGCAGTGAAAATCAACGAACCATTTCAGATCGGAGCCAGTTCAGGGGAAATGAATCACGCGTGAGAAGTCCCGAGCGAGCCAACCGCTTCCCAGATCCCCGTGCCGCAAACACGCGCACAGATCCCGGCGTTTCTAACATGCGTCCTGATCGCACCCAGCGCCCGGACTTCCAACGTCCCGCTCGCGGTCAGAGAACAGAGCAACCGCAACCCCGCGTGCCTGATGCGGCACCGATACAGCGTCCTCAACGTGAGCCTGATGCGGCGCCGGTCCAGCGTCCCCAACGTGAGCAACGCCGTGACAAAATCGCAGAAGGCCTGCGAAGTTTGGGCCAAGCATAATGTCACGCAGAGCGAAATGAATTCGCTTAACGAGCAGATGCGAAGTATTGTCACGCCGACGTGATCAAGCACCGCTTCCATCTGCTAGACAGGCCCGCAGCGACGGGTGGAAAATGACATTTCTACTCGTTGCGGCGCTAATTTTTTTAGCGGCGGGCTTGTTGTTGCTTCCTCGTCTGCGTGGTTGCCGCAGCAAGCTCGACTTGCCGGATGATATCATGGCTCAGAGCGCCACGAAAGCGCTCAGCATCATCATTCCGGCGCGCAACGAGGCGGAAAATTTACCCAAACTCTTGCAGTCAATCTCGGCCCAGAGCGTGCGTCCCTATGAGGTTTTGGTCGTTGATGATGGCTCCACTGATCAAACTGCCGAGCTGGCACAAAAACTAGGAGCCAAAGTAATCGCTTCTGCTGCTTTGCCAGATGGCTGGCGCGGTAAAACTTGGGCCTGCCATCAGGGAGCACAAGCAGCTAGCGGTGATCTGCTAATTTTCATGGATGCTGATACATGGTTCGAGCCCGGTGGCCTCGCCCGAGTGCTCGAAACATACGACGGTGGGGCATTTTCGCTGTTGCCATATCATGCGGTGCGCCGATTGCATGAAAACCTATCACTTTTTTTCAACCTCGGCATGAGTGCTGGCACCGTGCCGGATGGCTTGGCGGGGCAGTTTTTGATGATACGCCGCGAGGACTATGAAAGTGCGGGCGGTCACGCATCGGTGCGTGGGCATGTTCTGGAAAACTTCCGTCTGGCGGAGGGCCTGCGTGCCGCTGGAGTCCCGGTGCGCAGTGCGAACGGTCGCCACATCGTATCATTTCGCATGTATCCTAACGGAATCGCCTCGTTGATCGAGGGCTGGACAAAAGGCTACGCATCCGGCGCGGGAAAAACTCCGCCTCGCATTCTTATGTTGGTGGTGTTGTGGATGACGGGTCTGATGCTGCCGCCATTTGCATGGGTTCTGAGCGGCGATTGGCAGTTGTGGCTTACAATCTATCTTTTGGGTGCCGTGCAAGTCGCATGGTTCGCGAGGAAGCTCGGCTCCTTTCAATGGCCTAGCCTGCTATTTTATATCATACCACTCATGTTTTTCTTCAGTTTGTTCGGCTGGTCAGCGATGCGCTCGGGCAAGAAGGTCACTTGGAAAGGACGTGAAATTCATGCCGATTGATCTGCCACTCCCATGGATCATTTCACTGAATTGCCTAGGCTGGCCTATCATCCAGCTCGGACTCGCATGGTTGTTTACGCGCATGCCAGATGGATGGTTTCAGCCGCCAAAGTCGGGATTTGAGAAATTCGAATCATGGTTATATGAATCATTTTTCCAGATACACCGCTGGAAAGACAAGCTGCCGGATGCTGCGGCTTGGTTTGGTGGCGGCTTTGCGAAGAGTGCGTTAGTCACTAGTGAACCAACTTACTTGCAACGCTTCATTCGCGAGACTTGGCGCGGCGAGTTATGCCATTGGTGCGCCATCGCGTTCTTGCCATTGTTCTTTCTCTGGAATCCTCGGTGGGCGGATTGGGTGATGGTCATCTATGTCATTTCTGCAAACTTGCCATGCATTCTTGCTCAGCGTCATAACCGCATAAGGCTGACTCGCTTGGTCGCCAAGAAGTCTAGAAAACTCGGAGCCAAGAGATAACTCGTCAGGCATCGCGATAACACTCACCGAGTGGCGTGAGCTTACCGTCATCATCAAACAACGCACTGGTTCCAAGTGAAGGGCTGTTGGGTTTTGCGGAAAACCATGC
Source organism: Akkermansiaceae bacterium (assembly GCA_041740475.1). GTDB lineage: Bacteria > Verrucomicrobiota > Verrucomicrobiia > Verrucomicrobiales > Akkermansiaceae > Luteolibacter. The sequence continues at coordinate 31,816 of JBGSLX010000021.1, forward strand.
GTAGCGCTCCACGCAATCCAATCGGTCGAGCAGTGGCAGAACTTCTTTCATGTACGTGAGCACGTCTTTCGGAGAAAACTGATTTTCTGCCACGTTCTTCGCTTTCCAGTCGCCTACCGCAAACTCGGTGATCCAGATCGGTCGATTATATCGCTTCTCAATCGCTTTCATGCGGCGAATCAAACTTTGTGGATCGGCTCCGCTATATGAATGCACACATATGAAATCCACCCTCAGCTTCCGCTTCTTCACCTCCTCCAAAAAAAGGGTCATCCACTCGTTGTCTGGATGCACACATGCCGGACTACCGAGGCGAAGTTTGGTCTTTTCTAAGAGTGGCCAAATTTCGAGCGCCTCCTCAACTGACATGTCTGCCTGTTCTTTTTGATCGGGTTCGTTGAATCCCAGTAATTCCTCACAACCGGCATTTTTCGCGATTTTAGCGGGCTTAAGAACCGATTCAGCGGTGCCCCGGTATTCCCAGATCATTGGCACAAATGAAACATTTCTCGGAGCATCTCGAGGTACGTTCGGTGTCCAAGTGTAATACCATTTGCAGTTCAGAGCCTCCAATTTGTCACTCCAGCCTTCTTGGCTGGGGCCGATGCAGTGGCCCTTTTTCGGCGAGCCAGAAGCTTTAGAAGCACGGAGTGGTCGCGATGAAGTCTGAGCTGAAGCGGCAGGTGCTAAACCAGCCGCTAGCATCAACTCCAACAATCGGCGGCGTTTCACTCGCGAATGATCGGTGGAAGTTATTCAAACAAGCGTTCTTGAATCGGCGGCTTGAGCAGCTCCACATGACCATCCAAGAAGGTCGTGATCGCCTCACGGTTATCGGTGTAGTAGATGAAATTAGTTGGACGTGAGTTGTCTCTTGCGATTGGAGTAAAAACTTTACCGTGTTCTTTGGTAATGAAAGTAAAGCCGTAGGTGCAATAGATTACTCTGGATGGGTCATTAAATGAACTAACTTTTTTAAATTCGTTCCATTTCTGAAGTTTGCTATTGAAGCCCAGCGGTACAAACAACCCAGAGGTATCGCCATAAATCCGAGCCCCTTGGAGGAATGTGCCAGCGTCCATGTTTCTTGGGTCTGATGAAGTTGATCCAAATAAATTCTTTATGCGTAACCTCAATTCGTCCAAAAGCTTCCTTTGGTCACTAATTGAAACGTCAGGAAAGAGATAAGGTTGGGCACGTCCCCAAAATGTATTACTAACCCATCCTTTACCGCCACCTTCTTTCGAATCCCCATCCCACTTCATTACATTGATGTCGCCGTTGTTCTCGGTTGAGTAATTCACGCTTGCGGTGCCCACTTGGCGCAATGAAGACATCGCTGTCGCTTGTTGAGCCGAACCCCTAACTTTTCCGGTGACTACAAATGTAAGACCTGCGAGCACGAGAATGATAACGACTGTGACAAGTAACTCGACCAACGTGAATGCTCCGGCCAAGCCAGAGTGAGGTCGTGATAATCGCGCGTGGTTAGTTTGGAGATTCATTGGGTTTTTGCGGTTGGTTGTTTTTTAAAACGGCACACTAGGACAGATGATACAATGATGAGATATGATTACTGGTGAAGTGGGAATATTAGTTTTTTCGATCCGCTTTATGGGTAGCAGGCTTTGCCAAAAGCCGAATTTCTTCCTGCGTGAGCGCGCTTGGAAAAATCGCGAGTTCATCGATGCGACCGACCAAGCCGCGCGCTTCCATGCGGCTTTGGCTGGCGTTTCCATTGAGGCGACCAATAAAAATCTGTCGGCAATCCATCGGCATATCACTCACGAACTCAGTCGCGATTTCCTCACCGTCAAGGTAAGTTGTGACCAATCCGTCATCGCGGGTAACTGCCATGTGATGCCAATGAAGCGGGCGCAGAATCGTGTTTCCGTAGGCCTCGATGCCACCGTCCCATCCAGGTGGATCGCGAAAAACGACGTTGAGCGCCGTTTCTTTGCGGCTCGCACTGCGGTAGGCGGTGTAAATCTGCATGATGAACGGATGACCTTGTACTTTTTCATCGAAGCGCATCGCTGAGATCAGGGCGTAGTTTTGCAACCAGTCAAATTGAGCAAACAGGCTGATCGAGAAGTCTCCCTGGAGCAGGTATTTCGCGGTAGAAATCTGAAAGTACTCGGTCTGCAAGCGCCTCGCCAACTCGCCAGAATGATTGCCCGCTTCCTCAGCGGTGACGGTCGCTGTGCCCACAGCTTTCATCAACACCCCGCCGCTCACTGCGTTAGGAATGATGCCATTGGCGATTTCCTCAAAACGCCAGTATCCCGCAGGTGCCAGCCGCATCACCAAGTCCGCGTAGGATGCATCCAGCTTTAGTCTCGGCCTAGATGGCACTTTGAGCTCTGGATAATCTTCATCCTTCTCCTCGATCTTGGTGATTGATTGATTCGACGGTATAATTTGAACGGATTCCTGAGAAGCAATTCGTTGCGTGTTTTTGACCTCTCCGAGTGAATCCAGAAGTGAAACGTCTGCCATGCCATGGAAAACTCGGCAGCTCCCGGTGCCATCCGCGTTCACAAAGACGCCGAATTCAGTGCCGAGATCCACCACGTCAAATGACGGTGACTCGAGCTTAAAGCCTTTTGCTCCATCCGGCACCAATGCTCTCGCTCTTCCGTAGTTCACCAGAATGCGATCATGACCGCTTAAAACCGCTTCGAATGGTGAATCTAACGTCACTGAAACTCCGCGAAATGTTTGGAAGGTCAGCCAGCCTTCGCTTTGTGCGATGACTCCCGGTTCGAGAAATCGACCTGTTACGAAAGACGAACCCGGCGAACTGCCAATGACTACCGCAATTGCGGAATTTGTAGCTGGAGCCGATTCTTCCTGTACAGGAGCCGTGGCAACGACTGGGGACTGCGTGTTCTTGAGAAGCAAAAACACGACTGCTAACAAGGCAAACATCGCTGCCAATCCCCAAGCGATGGCTCCACCGTGTCCTTTTTTCAAACGAACTTCACCGATCCGATCCATGGTAACGACATCGAACGAGCGGTCGCCTGATTGACGGGCGTGATCGGATTCGAGCAGGTCGAATAAAGATAGCCAGCGTGGGTTGGATTCCGCCGCGGCGCGGGTCGCCCCTAGGGTTGCGATTTGCTCCGCAAAACGACGGCGCAGCTCAGGGTCTGTGGTGAGTTGCTCTAGAAGTTCCGCCTCCTCAGCATCCGTCAGACCGCCATCTAACCAGCCTTCCAAAAGCTTAGTCAACACAGCGTCAGACTTCATGTGGGTTGATTCAGCATGCATTGTTTCAAGTTTTCGTTGGCACGGAGCTGCAACATATAAATCGCTCCGCGCGTGGTTTTTAGCAGCTTGGCGGCCATAGAGCCGTCTTCACCGCGCAACCGTGCACGGATCACTTGACGCATGCGTTCAGGTAGCTTTTCCACACAGTCCATCAGGCGTTTCAGCGGTTCGCGCCCGAACTGACCTTCGACCTCGGTCAGCTCGGTAGAAATCCTGATCAAGCATTCTTCTCGGAAACGCTGGTTTGCTTTGTGCCGCCGATCAGAGGTGCGGTAATGCATCAAAACGCGGTGTTTTGCGATACCGACCAACCACGCTTCGAAGGACTGCTCGGTATCAAATTTGGCCAAGCCTCGGTAGGCGGCGATGAAGGTTTCTTGAGCGATATCTTCCGCATCTGCCGAATTCTGTACTCGAGCGTGAATGAATGACCGCACCGATAGCCCGAACTCGCGGACCAAGAGCGCAAACTCTGGTTGATTGCCCGCGAGGACAGTGCGAATCACATCGGCAATTTCCTGATCGTTCATTTTCATATTTTTATGCCACAAACTGGCTGATCTTTTGTTTTTTTAAAAGGATTTGCAAAATTTCATTTCGTGATTTGAGAGCCAGCACATGAAGAGTTTCACCCTTAAAGTTCGGGGTTAGCGTTTATTTTTTGCCATGAGCGAGGCACGGAATCCACATGAATCTCAACGGGAATATGAGAACAACGAAAAGCTCGAAAAGCTACGAGAGAAGAATGAAGAGATGGGCTTGGGAGATTCGCCTTCAATGTGCCCCACCATTTTTCACCACCTCGTTTTTCTTTAGCCGATCTCGTTCTCTCTATCGCTGAATTTGGAATGAAATCATCAGTTTTTCCATGCTTGGCAGTCGGAGAAATCCACTCAAGAGTCGAGTCATGCAGACCGCACAATATCTGAAGGAACTCTTTGACTTATCTGGAAAAACCGCCGTCGTCATTGGCGGCACAGGCGCACTTTGCGGCACGATGGCGGTGGGTTTGGCACGCGCTGGCGCCGAAGTGGTGTTAGGTGGACGTATCCCAGAAAAGGCCGAGGAGCGCCTCGCAGAAATCGAATCCCACGGCGGAACGGGATACTTTGTGCCGGTAGACGTGACCTCCCGAGATTCCTTACAGCACCTACTCGACACCACACTCGACCGATCCGGGCAGGTGGATATTTTGATCAACGGCGCTGGCACCAATTCTGCCACTCCTTTTCTGGACGTCTGCGAAGAAGAATATGAGCGCATCATCGACACCAACCTCAGCGCCGTTTTCCGCGCTTGCCAAGTTTTCGGCAATTACTTCGTCGAGGAAGGCCGAGCCGCATCGATCATCAATCTCGGCTCGATTTCGGGACTCAGCCCGCTTTCTCGCGTGTTTACTTATTCACTCTCCAAAGCCGCGGTGCACAACCTGACCCGCAATCTCGCCCGCGAGTGGGCCGACAAGGACATCCGCGTGAACACACTGGTTCCAGGATTTTTCCCCGCTGAGCAAAACCGCAAGGTTCTCGACGAGTCGCGCGTGCTCGACATTCTGCGCCAGACTCCGGCCTCACGTTTTGGCAATGCTGAAGAATTGATCGGCGCGACCCTCCTGCTTGCGTCCCCGAGAGCTGGTTCGTTCATCACTGGCATCGAAATGATTGTCGATGGCGGCTTTAACGCCATGAGCATCTGAGGTCGCTCGTTGAGCTTCAAAACAGGAAATAGCGCTGCGCCATCGGCAAAACTGAAAGTGGCTCGCAGCGGAGTGCGCGGCCATCGGCGGTGACGGTGTAGGTCTCCGGATCCACGGTGATGACCGGCATCGCGTCATTAAAAGGCAGGTCCGCCTTGGTGACTGAGCGGCAGTTTTTTACCGCAACCAGCCGCTTGCTGAGATGGAGATGCTCCAGCGCGCCAGTTTCGAGGGCAGCAGCACTGACGAAAGTCACAGAAGTCGAGCCGATGGCTTTTCCAAACGCTCCGAACTGCGGACGGTAAAAAGTCGGCTGCGGAGTGGGAATGGAGGCATTGGGATCGCCCATATTGGCCCACGCAATCAGCCCACCTTTGAGAACGGTCTCGGGTTTTACGCCGAAAAATGCGGGCTTCCAAATCACGATGTCCGCCAGTTTCCCGACTTCGATAGAGCCGACTTCGTGAGCGATGCCGTGGGTCAGCGCCGGGCAAATCGTGTATTTCGCCACATAGCGCAGAGCGCGGAAATTATCGGCGGCCGGGTGGCTTGGCCCATCGAGTTTGCCGAACTGCACCTTCATCTTGTGCGCGGTCTGCCAAGTGCGGGTGATCGTTTCGCCGATGCGACCCATCGCTTGGGAGTCGGATGACATCATGGAAATCGCGCCCAGATCGTGCAGTAGGTCCTCTGCGGCGATGGTTTCCGGGCGGATGCGGCTTTCGGCGAAGGCGACGTCTTCTGGAATGCGGGAATCGAGGTGGTGACAGACCATCAACATGTCGAGATGCTCGTCGATGGTGTTTGCGGTAAAAGGGCGGGTGGGATTGGTGGACGAGGGCAAAACGTTCGCCTCACCACAAACGCGGATGATGTCAGGTGCGTGACCGCCGCCAGCTCCCTCAGAGTGATAGGTGTGGATCGTGCGGCCTTTGAATGCGGCCAGCGTGCTTTCGACAAAGCCTGCCTCGTTGAGCGTGTCGGTGTGGATGGCGACCTGAACGTCCATTTCATCGGCGACGCTCAGGCAGGTATCGATGGCTGCGGGCGTGGTTCCCCAGTCTTCGTGAAGCTTCAGACCGATGGCTCCGGCGAGGACTTGCTCGCGGAGCGGCTCGGGCGAGGAGCAGTTTCCCTTTCCGAGAAATCCGAGGTTCACGGGAAAAGCCTCCGCCGCTTCGAGCATGCGGTGGATGTTCCAGATGCCAGGCGTGCAAGTGGTGGCGTAGGTGCCGTGCGCAGGTCCAGTGCCGCCACCCAGCAAAGTCGTCACCCCGGCAGCGATGGCGTGCTCGATCTGCTGTGGGCAGATGAAGTGAATGTGGGAATCGATGCCACCCGCTGTGACGATGCAGCCCTCGCCAGCGATGATTTCTGTGGCAGCTCCGATGGTCATCGTGATGCCGTCCTGCAGCAGCGGATTGCCCGCATGGCCGATGCCGATGATGCGGCCGTGCTTGATGCCGATGTCGGCTTTGATCACTCCGTGTGCGGCGTCGAGAATCACCGCGTTGGTGATGACGAGGTCTGGAACCTCAGCGTCGAGCGCGAGTGGCGACTGCGCCATGCCGTCGCGGATGACTTTCCCACCACCAAACTTCACTTCATTGCCATAGCCGCCGTTTTCCGTGATGAGGTCGCGTTCGACTTCGATAAAAAGCTCGGTATCCGCGAGTCGGACTTGGTCACCGGTAGTCGGGCCAAAGGTAGCGGCATAACTGGCGCGGGATTGTTTCATGAGTCGAGTGGGCCATTCACGAGATTGTTGAGGCCGTGGATTTCCCGTTTCCCTGCGAGTGCGACGAGCGGGACTTCACGGGTGTCGCCGGGTTCGAAGCGCACTGCCGTGCCAGCGGGTATGTCGAGGCGGTATCCGCGTGCGGTGACGCGGTCAAAGAAGAGCGCGGCGTTGGTTTCCGCGAAGTGAAAATGACTGCCGACCTGAATCGGGCGGTCGCCGGTGTTAGCCACGGCGAGTGTCAGCTTTGCCAAGCCGACGTTCAGCTCAAGATCGGGAGCATCGCGGGGAGTGAGGATTTCACCGGGGATCATCGGACTGGGTTGTGGACGGTTACGAGTTTCGTGCCATCAGGGAAAGTCGCCTCCACTTGCACGTCGTGAATCATTTCCGCCACGCCGTCCATGACTTGGTCGCGAGTGACATAGGTGGTGCCCAGACTCATCAACTCGGCCACGCTGCGGCCATCGCGAGCGGCTTCGAGCAGCTCCGCAGTGATCAGGGCGATGGTTTCCGGGTAGTTCAGCTTGAGCCCTCGTTCGCGGCGACGTCGGGCAAGATCACCTGCGACGACGATCAAAAGTTTCTCCTGTTCGCGCGGCGAGAGATGCATGAGATCAAAATGCGGCGATGAGAGCGATGGAGCCGCCGAATGCGATGGCTGCGCCGACACGCACGCCCAAGCGGCGGTTCATGACGAATAGCACAGCCGCGCCTAGAGCGACTAGAGCGAGGCTGATTTCGAGCCAGCCATGAAGGTGAAACCAATCGGCGCGCAGTGCACTGAACTCATCATCTTCACCCGGCGGATGATAATGACCGGGATGTGCGGCGGCGGTCATGATTGTTGTGAAGAACGCGATGCATGCCATCCAAGAGAGCGAGAGTTGTGAGAAATATTTCATTTGCGGCGAAGTAAAGCAGTTGAGGTGCCATCGGCAATAATGATTCACGGTCATGCCCCAACCAAAAGGCATGACCGTGGCGGACGTATCCGCGCAACAACCGAGACAGGAGAATTATTTGAAGGTGCCTTTGAGGAATGGCTCCCCAACGATGTCTTTATATTCCTTCAGAATTTTGAACTGACCATCAGCGCGTGTTTCACCGATGAACACATTTTTGGTCAAATGGTGATTGGCTTGTGACGTTACTTTGCCACCTGGGCCATCGAAGGAAATGCCACTTTTCAGGGCTTCCATGACTTTAGCAGGCTCGAAAGTTCCAGCCTTCTCGACAGCAGCTTTCCAAAGGTAAACACCGTTGTAGGAAAGAACCATCGGCGAGCAAGTCACGCGACCTTCTTTGACGATTCCAGGAACATCTGACTTAGCCAGCCATGCTTTGAAGTCCGTGATGAACTTGGTGTTCTCTGGGCTTTTGATCGACTGGAAATAAGTCCAGCAACCCAATTGACCGACAAGCTGGCTCGCAGGAAGTCCACGGAACTCATCTTCAGAAACGGAGAAGCTCACCACTGGGCAAGTTTCTGCTGTTAGGCCCGCAGCGGCATACTCTTTGAAGAATGGCACGTTGGTATCACCATTGAGTGTATTGATGATGCAAGCGTCTCCAGAAGCTGCGAACTGTTTGATTTCCGAAATGATCTGTTGGTAATCCGTGTGACCGAATGGGGTGTATTTTCCTGCTGAGATGATTTGGCCAGAGGCGTCCTTGGTGTAACCGCCACCGATGTTCTCAAGAGGAACTCCCTTGCTGAGGAGATACTCGAGAAGAATGAGATTGGTCGTTTGAGGATAAACATAGTCAGAGCCGATCAGATAGAACTTCTTCTTACCTTCCTCAAGCATGTAGTCCACAGCAGGCGTTGCTTGCTGGTTTACGGCCTCGGCAGTGTAAAAGATGTTTGGCGACATTTCTTCGCCTTCATATTGCACAGGGTAAAATAGCAGTCCTTTTTTCTCCTCGTAAACTGGTAGGACTGACTTGCGGCTGACCGATGTCCAGCAACCAAAAGTCACTGCAACTTTATCTTGTTCGAGTAGCTGCTTCGCCTTCTCGGCAAAGAGTGGCCAGTTGGATGCCCCGTCAGCGACCACGGGTTCGATCTTCTTGCCCATCACGCCACCGCTGGCGTTGATTTCATCAAAGGTGAAGAGAAGAATATCTCTAAGAGAAGTTTCACTGATGGCCATGGTGCCAGACAGAGAGTGAAGAACACCGACTTTCACGGTTTCCTCAGCGATTGCGGAACCAACAATAGAGAGTGCGGCAAGCGCTGAAGGTATGATTTTGAAATTCATGATTGATATAATAGATGGATGTTTTTTTTACAAAAAATGAGGGGCGAGAAGCGACTTCAGCGGGGGGGGGAGCCTCTCGCCCCATCATTGGTGATATGGAACTGCTCGTTGCAGAAATTAGAAGGACAGAGCGACGCCGAGATTGGCGGTTAGGAAGTCATCTTGTGGATTGTTCGGAATGACTTCATCATCGGTGAAGTAATAAGTTAGTCCGCCATTGAGGGTCCAATCACCAAAGCTTTCTCCAATATAAGGAGTAAGAGGCAAACTAGCGCCAAGCCCTAGAGAGACGAATCCAAAGCCATCATCCGTGCTGCCTGCGTGGAAGTCATCATCGAGAAAGTAAGCTATGTTCAGCGGCACCGAAAAGGTGACAGGGCCAAGGTCGAAGCCATGTGACAAGCCGAGGACGGCAACCGTGCCGTTGTTGCCGCCTGAAGCACCTGGATCCAAGCGATTATGGAATGTGAGTGATGGCGCAAGGAATGTGTCGTAGGCGAATTTAACGTCGAGAATGTCCTCAGTGGTGCTGCCGTACATCCATGCTTGGTAGGTAACACCCACGGTGAATTTATCATAAGTGTAGGAAAGGCCTGTCCAGACATCGATTTCTTGGATGCGGCCACCGATTGGTGAACTATTGCCACCATTCTTGCTATTCACATCCCACCATGTACCAAGTGTGAAAGTGAAGTCCGCCGGAAGCGCAAATGCCAACTCCAACATGGGATTAAATGTAGGGTCAGACATCGACGATCCATCGCCCCATACATCTGCACCGTAAGAGATGAAGTGCGAATAGAAGTCGAGCTTCAAGACGCCAGATACGACGTCATCGGCAGGCGCTGGCTCAGGAGCCATTGTCGATGTCGGCTCGGTGGTTCCTGCTGACGCAATACCAGTGGCAAGCGCGAGAGTGAGGATGGTAGCATTAACTCGATTGCAGTATTTTTTCATTTTAATGGATGTTCGTTTTCGCTGTGTGGTTGAAACTGTTTTTTCAGTGAAACGTTTCAGATATATATTCAGCAAATGGCATGCCAGATCGTGATGATATCAGTTCAAAAACGTTGGGAATTGCCTTAAAAATCTATTTTTTGCCCCGCGAATTAATCAGTTTCATATATAAATTATTAACTATGAATCCGCAGCATAATGGTGGGGTTTGCCTCAAATATGATACAGGCAATATCGCCAGTCATCAGTTTCCATCCGTCCACAAAGTCATCGACGAATGGACGAATGCAGCACGCGCGGCAGAAATGTGGCGGCGGTTTTTAACCGCCATGCCAAACTGAATTGACCCGTGTGGACATGGCAGTATCGAGCGCTGCTATAAGTATACGATGACCCAGCAAAAACCTATAAGCCGATCTGGAGCTCGGCGATCCCGGGGGTGATGCCCAATTTGAGCATCACCGCGCATTCTATAGGCTAAGCAAACAATTCCTCGACTTACGGGAGATGAGTCACGCCCATTAGGAAGCGGTCGCACTCACGTGCCGCACCACGGCCTTCATTGATGGCCCAGACGACGAGTGACTGCCCACGGCGCATGTCGCCAGCGGCGAAAACACCGGGGAGATTGGTCGTGTATTGGTTGTGATCCGCCTTCACATTCGAGCGTGCATCCGTCTCCAGAGCGAACTGGTTGACGATTTCTTGTTCTGGACCTTGGAATCCCATGGCCAAAAGCACGAGCTGCGCCGGTATGACGCGGGCGCTGCCATCTTTTTCCTTGGGCTGGTAGCGACCGTTTTCGTGCAGCCACTCGATGTCACAAATTTCCAAACCGGATAAATTGCCGGCTTCGTCTTTGAGGAATCGCTTGGTTTGGATGAGATATTGGCGCGGGTCTTGCCCTTGAACGGCAGCGGCTTCTTCTTGGCCGTAATCGACCTTGTAAACCTTCGGCCATTCCGGCCATGGATTATCGGCAGCGCGCTCAAGCGGAGCCTTGGGCATGATTTCGAGCTGGGTCACGCTGTTGCAACCATGGCGCAGGCTAGTTCCCACGCAATCGGTGCCAGTATCACCACCACCAATAACCACCACGTCTTTGCCCTTAGCATTGAGCGCTGGGATCGTGTTGTCGAATTGGTGGTCGAGTTGGTACTGGGTGTTTTCCGTGAGGAATTCCATCGCGAGGTGAATGCCGTTCGCATCACGACCTTCGATGGGTAAATCGCGTCCGAGTGTGGCTCCGCAGCAAAGCACGATGGCATCGAAGTCTGTTCTGAGCTTCTCAGCGGTCCATTCCGGGTCGTGACCGATGTTGATGCCGGTTTTGAAGACGACGCCTTCTTCTGCGAGCAAGTTGACGCGGCGCTGAACGACCAACTCCTTGTCGAGTTTCATGTTTGGAATGCCATACATCAGCAAGCCACCGATGCGGTCAGCGCGTTCAAATACCGTCACGCTGTGACCAGCTTGATTCAGTTGGTCAGCACAGGAAAGGCCAGCAGGTCCTGAGCCGATCACGGCGACTTTTTTGCCAGTGCGCTTTTCTGGAATGCGTGGGGTGACCCAGCCCTCTTCCCAGCCTTTGTCGATGATGGCGCATTCGTTTTCCTTGATCGTCACGGGCGGCTCGATGATGCCCAGCACGCACGAACCTTCGCACGGTGCAGGACAGACACGGCCGGTAAATTCCGGGAAATTGTTGGTTTTGTGCAATCGCTCCAGCGCTTCCTTCCAGCGACCGCGAAAAATCAGATCGTTCCACTCTGGGATGAGATTATTGACCGGACAGCCTGAAGCCATGCCGGCAACCATGTGACCGGTATGGCAGAATGGTGTGCCGCAATCCATGCAGCGCGCGCCTTGCGCCTGCCGCGCTTTGATATCGCTGTGAATTTTGAACTCGCGCCAGTGCTTGATGCGCTCGAGTGGTGCGTCCTCTGAATCCTTCTTGCGAGGGATCTCCATGAATCCGGTAGCTTTTCCCATATTAAACGTTTTCTAGTTTTCAGTTTTTAACGAGACGCAAGATGCAAGACTTCAAGATTCAAGAGAAGAGGTGCTGTCGCGTGCGTCTTGAACTCTTCTCTTGTGTCTTGCGTCTTGAAGTCTTGCGTCTTTTTTCAGTTCCCCCCGACGCGGGACAGATCTTTAAGATTTTCTTCAAAGGCCGCCATCGCAGCCTCGTCGCCCGAGAGCCCTTGTTCCTCGACTTTGCGGAAGCATTCGAGCATGCGCTCGTAGTCGCGTGGAAAGACTTTGAAAAACTTCGGCAACTCAGCGTCCCAGTTCTCCAGCAAGAACTTGCCACGAGCTGAGTCGGTGTATTCGACGTGTTTTTCAATTTCGGACTTCACCGTGGCAATGTCCGCATCGCCGCTCTCGATGAGTCGGTAGAGGTTGACCATTTCGGTGTTCAGTCGTTTGTCGAACTGACCGTCGATGTCATAAACGTAGGCGACACCGCCAGACATGCCAGCTGCGAAGTTGCGACCTGTTTCGCCGAGCACGATGACTTGGCCACCAGTCATGTATTCGCAACCGTGATCGCCGACGCCTTCGACGACGGTATTCACGCCGGAATTCCGAACACAGAAGCGCTCGCCAGCGATGCCGTTGATGTAGGCGTTGCCGGTGGTGGCTCCGTAAAATGCGACGTTGCCGATGAGGATGTTTTCCTCGGCTTTAAAAGACGAACCCTTGGGCGGATAGATGATGATTTTGGCTCCGGAGAGTCCTTTGCCCACGTAATCGTTTGCATCGCCTTCGAGTTCGAAGGTCATTCCCTGCGGGCAAAATGCACCGAGTGATTGGCCGGCGCTGCCGTGGAACTTGAGATGAATTGTATCCTCCGGCAATCCTTCGCCACCATGCTTGCGGGTGAGTTCGCTGCCAGTGATGGTACCGACCACGCGGTTGATATTGATGATCGGCAGCTCAGCGCGAACTTTCTCACCGCGCTCAATCGCGGGTTTGCAGAGCTTGAGCAACATGGTCATATCGAGAGACTTCTCGAGTCCATGGTCCTGCGTTTTTTGGCAATAGGCACCCACTTCATCGCCGACATCCGGCTTGTGGAAAATCGAAGTGAGATCCACGCCGCTGGCTTTCCAGTGTTCGGTGGCTTCCTGAGTTTCGAGGCAATCGACTTGGCCGACCATTTCATTGATGGTGCGGAAGCCAAGTTCGGCCATGATTTCGCGCATTTCCATGGCGATGAAAGTCATGAAGTTCACCACGTGTTCGGGTTTGCCCATGAAATTTTTGCGCAGCTTCGGATCTTGGGTCGCGACTCCAACCGGGCAGGTGTTTTTCTGGCAAACGCGCATCATGATGCAACCGACCGAAACGAGCGGTGCCGTGGCAAAACCATATTCCTCAGCGCCCAGCAGCGCGGCGATTGCGACGTCGCGGCCAGTTTTGAGTTGTCCGTCGGTCTCCAGCACGACGCGTGAGCGAAGATCGTTGAGCAGAAGAATCTGATTGGTTTCCGCAAGTCCGAGCTCCCATGGTGCGCCGGCATTGTAGATCGAGGAGGTGGGTGATGCGCCAGTGCCGCCGTCGTGGCCAGCGATCAGGATCACATCTGCGTGGGCTTTGGCGACGCCAGCGGCAATGGTGCCGACTCCGACTTCCGCGACGAGTTTCACATTGATGCGGGCGCGCGGGTTGGAATTTTTCAGGTCATGGATCAACTCGGAGAGATCCTCGATCGAGTAAATATCGTGGTGCGGTGGAGGAGAAACGAGGCCCACACCGGGTGTCGAGTAGCGCACCTTGGCGATCCATGGATAGACTTTTGAACCAGGGAGTTCGCCGCCTTCACCGGGCTTTGCGCCTTGTGAAATTTTGATCTGAATTTCATCGGCATTGACGAGATATTCACTGGTGACGCCGAAACGTCCTGAAGCGACCTGCTTGATGGCAGAGCGTTTGCTGTCGCCATTCGCGAGTGGAATGTAGCGTTCTGGATCCTCGCCACCTTCGCCGGTGTTCGACTTGCCGCCGATGCGGTTCATGGCGATGGCGAGCGTTTCATGCGCCTCTTGTGAAATCGAGCCGTAAGACATCGCGCCCGTTTTGAAGCGCTTGGTGATTGCTTCGATGGGTTCGACTTCTTCGAGAGGAATCGGTTTGCGCTTGGCCTTGAACTTCATCAGGCCACGCAGCGTCGAAAGGTTCTCGCTCTGGTCGTTGATCTTCTTCGCATACTGCTTGAAGACCTCGTAACTGCCGGTGCGCACCGACTTTTGCAGCAGGTGAATCGTGTCCGGGTTGAAAAGGTGATATTCACCATCGCTGCGCCATTGATACATGCCGCCCGAGCTGAGCGCTTGTTCTTCGGCTTCGATGTGACGGTCTGGAAATGCGACCCGATGACGAATCAGCGCCTCTTCCGCGATGGACGCGATGTCAGACCCTTCGCAACGGCTGGAGGTGCCGGTGAAATATTTGTTCACCAGATCGGTGCTCAGGCCGATGGTTTCAAAAATCTGCGCCCCGCGGTAGGATGCGACTGTCGAGATGCCCATCTTGGCCATGGTTTTCACCACGCCTTTGATCGAGCCTTTGAGGTAGTTGTAAACTGCCTTGTCATAATCCATGTCCAGCATCTGATCCTTGATCATCTGGTGGATGGAATCGAAGGCCATGTAGGGGTTGATAGCATCTGCGCCGTAGCCGATGAGTGTGGAAAAATGGTGCACCTCGCGCGCTTCGCCAGTCTCTAGGATGAGAGAAACCTTGGTGCGGTTCCCGGAAAGCACCAGATGCTGGTGCAAGCCACCCATCACTAACAGTGTGGGGATAGCTGCATTTTCAGCGCTGATATTGCGGTCAGAAATGATCAGAAGGTTGCAACCTTCGGCAATCGCATCGTCGGCAGCTTTGCAAAGTTTTGCCATCGCAGCTTCCAGCCCTTTGCCGCCTTGATCTGCGGGGAAAAGCGCGTGCAGCGTGGTTGATTCGAAGCCTTCACGCTGGATTTCACGCAGTTTCGCAAGCTGGTAGTTATCGAGCAGCGGGTGATCCAGGCGAACCATGCGGCAACTGTGCGGCCCCGGATCCAGCAAGTTGCCTTCCGATCCGATAAACGTCTCAGTGGCCGTCACCAGTTCCTCGCGGATGCAGTCCAGCGCGGGATTGGTGACCTGCGCGAAGATTTGTTTGAAATATTGGTAGAGATGCTTCGGCTTCTCGGAGAGCACGGCGAGCGGAGTGTCGTTGCCCATGGAGGCAATCGGTTGCACGCCAGTGGAGGCAGTCGGCCCGAGCAGCATGCGAAGGTCCTCGTAAGTGTATCCGAAGGCAAGCTGACGCTGAAGAATGCGATCTTCTTCGACCTTCTTCGGTGCTTTCGGTTCGGGCAAATCTTTGAGAAAGATGCGATTTTCATCGAGCCATTGCTTGTATGGCTTCGCGGAATAAACGCGCTTCTTGATTTCCTCATCGGGAATGATGCGGCCTTCCTTCATGTCCACGAGGAACATGCGGCCGGGTTGCAGGCGGCCTTTTTTCACAATCGTGAGCGGGTCCAGATCCGGGATCACTCCGACTTCGGAAGCCATGATGACGAGATCATCCTCGGTGACGTAATAGCGGCTAGGGCGCAGACCATTGCGGTCGAGCACCGCGCCGATCATTTGTCCGTCAGAGAAAGTGATCGAAGCTGGGCCGTCCCAGGGTTCCATCATGCAGGCGTGAAATTCATAAAACGCCTTTTTGCCCTCATCCATTGAGGTGTGGCGCTCCCAAGGCTCGGGAATCATCATCATCATCGCATGGACCAGATCGTATCCACCGAAGTGCATGAATTCCAATGCGTTATCGAAGCGCGCGGAGTCCGAGCCGTCTTCGTTGATAACTGGGAAAATGCTTTCAATATCAGCACCAAACTTGTCGCTTTTGCACAGCGACTGACGGGCTTTCATGAAATTGGCGTTGCCCATCACCGTGTTGATTTCGCCGTTGTGGGCGATGAAACGGTTCGGATGAGCGCGTGACCAACTTGGGAAGGTGTTAGTCGAGAAACGGGTGTGCATCAGCGCCAGCGCGGACTCGAAGTCAGGGTCATGCAAATCCGGGAAATACTGTGCGAGCTGGCAAGGGGTCAGCATGCCTTTGTACACCATCGTGCGAGCCGAAAGATTGGTCACGTAGTGGTAGTCTGCGCCGGGAAACTTGTTGGATTTGTTTCCATGGACGTCGGAAAACTTGGTCGGAACCTCGTTGTTGCGAATCCATTGGCCGACGCGTTGGCGGATGACGTAGAGCTTGCGCTCGAAGTCCATCGGATTGGTGAGATCGGCGCTTTTTCCGATAAAAATCTGCTTCAGAGTGGGTTCGTAGCGCCCGGATGTTTTGCCGAGAATTTCGCTTTTCACCGGCACGCTGCGCCAGCCGAGAAACTTCTGACCTTCCTCGCGGATCACGTGTTCAAACACCTGCATCGCGGCTTCGCGTTCGCTGGTGTGTGGCGAGAGGAAAACAATGCCCGAGCCATATTCGCCCTCGGGCGGCAGTTCGATGTGCTTTTTGGCCATTTCCTTGCGCAGGAATTTGTCCGGCATTTGCACGAATAGTCCCGCGCCGTCGCCAGTCGCTGGGTCCGATCCACTGGCACCCCGGTGGTCCATGTTTTCGTTCATCGTGAGCGTTTTCACGATGATGTCATGGGACCGCTTGCCCTTCAGGTGGGCGATGAAGCCAACGCCGCATGCGTCTTTTTCATGCGAGGGATGCCAAAGTCCCTGAGGTTGCGGCCAGCCAAGCGGAGATTTCTGCGAAACGGACATACGGTGATGAGTTACTGAGATTGAGGTTGTGAGAGTGCGATCCGGTGGGACTGCGACGGACAATTGACGATATATTCCAA
The DNA here is from genome assembly GCA_041740475.1 of Akkermansiaceae bacterium. Classification (GTDB taxonomy): domain Bacteria; phylum Verrucomicrobiota; class Verrucomicrobiia; order Verrucomicrobiales; family Akkermansiaceae; genus Luteolibacter. Next base: position 48,624 of record JBGSLX010000021.1, read on the forward strand.
AATTCCAGCAAACTTAATGCCACAAACCTCCAAAAATCTGGAGAATTCCTGAAACACGAGTCATAGCGGACAGGCAACTTGCGGATCGTCGCGAAAGCTGTCAAGGCCCAGAGGCGTCGCAAGACAGGCCCATTTGCTCTGAGTATCTCCTCCCTCGGAAACAGTGCAAAAGAGCATTTCAGAAACCCGCCTATGTATAATCTTCTGCCCGCGCACTGAGATCACGCAGCAACCAAATGCTGAAAGTGGTGCTACAAAGAATCGCTAGAGCGAGGATCGCGAATCCGCTGCGATATGAAACCGAGTCAAAAAGCCAGCCGACCAGCAGTGGTCCCGCCGAGTTTGCCGCGATCATGCAGAACCCCAACAAGGTGAAATGGCCGGCACGATTTTCCGGACTTGGGATGCCGCTGGTCAGCGCATTCATCGCCCCAGAAAAGCCGCTCCAAGCCACGCCCGCGATCCCCGCTGCCACAAAAACACTCAGCGCGACGGGAAACGAAGCCAGTAGCAAGAATCCACCGCCAGAGACCGCCAGCCACAGAAACAACGACCGCCGCGCGCCCCAGCCATCGGTCAGCCAACCGGCCACTGGGCTCAGAGCCAGCTTCGCGCTAGAGGCCGTCATGCCCAACCAAGCCGCCATCTGTGGCTTGAACTCCAGCTCGCGAAACGCAAACACGCTCGAAAAAATCGCCAACTGCCCCATCAACGGCGAGACCAAACAGAGGACCAGTGTGAGCCGCACAAATTTCCGGTCGCGCCAAAACGCCCGCCACATTTCCCGACCCCACGGGCGCGGCGAGACCTCCACCGGAGTCGGCGGTTCTTTCGCTAGCAGCAGCGCCGAATTGGCCACTTGGCAGAGAAACCACGCTAACACTAACAACGCGCCATACGCTTGTGGCTTGGGCAACGCATCCAGCACCCACGCCGCGATGCCAGCCGCGCCCAGCCCCAGCACGCCACCAATCGCGGCGGAAAACCCAGCCAATCGCCCACGCAGCCTCATCGGAATGCACGCCGTGAAAAACTCCTGATTCGGCAGCCCGCCGAATCCCGCTGCGATCTGCCCTAGCATCATCATCAGCACAATAAAGCCCACCATCGCCTCGTTTCCCCCTCCCGCACCACTCCACACCACCGCTCCCACGATCCCCACTGGCAGCAAATACAGGCTGTCCGTTACGAAAAGATACTTCTTCTTGTAGCGGAAGCGCCGCGTGATCCACGGCGAAAGAAGCATCCCCGGCAGCATAGCAATGAGCACTCCCTGCACCATCCCGATCTGGGTATTGGTCGCGCCGTAATGCACCAGCAAAGGCTGCAACACCACCACCACCTCCGACCATCCCATCGCAAACACCGAACCCATCCAAACCAAGCAGGCAAAATTCCGCCGCACATCGCTCTGACTCAGCTCCACTGGTTTCGGATTCTTTTCTTCCATATCCCCCTGCGGCGGATCACTCGCATTTCACCAACCCACTGACGAGCGCCATGTTTTCGGAGTGGCTCTCTCCGGGGAGCCATATCTCACAACGGCGGCTTGAAGCCGCCTGTGCGATTCATGGCGTCTGAAAAACGCCACTCCGTCCCGATCTTCCGCTGGGCTCTTGATTCGCCGTCGCGGCATCTCCAGTCTCCCCACATGACCACTCCCGCCGCGACCCCGATGATGGCCCAATACCTGGCCATGCGGAAATCGCTGCCTGCGGACATCATCTTGTTTTACCGCCTCGGGGACTTCTACGAGATGTTTTTCGAGGATGCGAAAACCGCCGCTCCCATTCTCAACGTGGCCCTCACCAAGCGCGGCGGCACGCCCATGTGCGGCGTCCCCTACCACGCCGCGCAGGGCTACATCGCCCGCCTGCTCAAGGCGAACAAACGCGTCGCCATCGCCGAGCAAACCTCCGAGCCCAAACCCGGAAAACTCGTCGAACGCGAAATCGCCCGCATCCTCTCCCCCGGCTCCATCGACGACCTCACGCTGCTCGACGACCAGCGCCCAAACTACCTCGCCGCCGTTTTCCGCCACGGAAAATCCATCGGCCTGGCCTGCATTGATCACACCACAGGCCACCATCGCCGAGTTCTCGGAAATCGGCCTGCTCTCCGATGAAATTTCGCGCATTTCTCCATCCGAACTGCTGATCCCCGATCACCAAACCGCCGAGTTCGGCGCACTCTCTAACTGCATGGCCTACGAGGGCTACGCCTTTTTGCCAGAGCACGCCACGCACTTGCTCAAGGAGCATTTCAGCGTCCACTCGCTCGATGGTTTTGGCTGCGCCCTTCTCCACGCGGCCAGCGGTGCGTCAGGCGCGTTGCTCCATTACCTGATCCACACTCTGCACCGCCCGTGCGGGCACTTGCGGCCACCCCATTTGCGGGAAAATTCCGACTTTGTTCTGATCGATGCCGCCTCGCAGCGCAATCTCGACCTCGTCGAATCTCGCGCTGGCAAATCCCACACGCTGCTCGGCGTGCTCGACCGCACCGCCACACCGATGGGTGCCCGCCTCTTGCGCGATTGGATTCTGCACCCGCTGCGCGACCTCGCCACCCTCACCGCCCGCCAAGACATCATCGCCGCTTTTCTCGCCGAGCCTTTTTTACTCTCAAAATGCCGAGAATCCCTCAAAGGCATCCGCGATATCGAGCGCACCACATCCCGGCTCTCGCAAAACTCCGGAAACGCCCGCGACCTCCAGTCCCTCGCCATCTCGCTCTCCCACATACCCGCCCTCAAGCAGGATCTGTCTTCCCTCTTCTCATCCACAATCCACAATCCACGATCCACAATCACCGAAGGTCTCCACGACTTCACCAACCTCACCACCCTACTCACCGCCGCGCTCGCCGACGAACCGCCATCCAATCTCCGCGACGGCGGCATCATCCGCGATGGCTGGTCGCCCGAACTCGATGAACTCCGCGATGCCTCGCGCGGCGGCAAGGACTGGATCGCACGCCTCCAAGAAGACGAACGCAAACGCACCGGCATCGACTCCTTGAAAATCAAATTCAACAACGTCTTCGGCTACTTCATCGAGATCACCACCAGCCACCTTGCGAAGGTCCCGGACGACTACACGCGCAAGCAAACCATGTCGAACGCCGAGCGCTACATCACCCCGGCGCTCAAGGAGATGGAAAACAAAGTCCTCGGTGCCGAAGAACGCTCGAAAAAACTCGAAGCCGAGCTCTTCGCCCAGCTCCGCGCCCAAGTCGTCACCCACCTCACTCAGCTCCAAGAAACTGCCGCCGCCATCGCGGAAATCGACGTGCTCTGCGCTCTCGCGGAGGTCGCTCAATTCCACCGCCACTGCCGCCCGCTTCTGAACGAAGGCCTAAGTTTCTTCGTCACCAATGGCCGCCATCCCGTGCTCGAACAAACACTCACCGATTCCAAGTTTGTCCCCAACGATACCGGGCTCGATCCCGATACCGCCCGTCTCCAGATCCTCACCGGGCCAAACATGGCGGGAAAATCCACCTACATCCGCCAAATCGCGCTCATCGCAGTGATGGCGCAGATCGGTGCTTATGTCCCTGCCGAGTCTGCTACTCTGGGCCTAGTAGATCGCATCTTCTGCCGCGTCGGCGCGTCCGATGACCTCTCACGCGGCCAATCCACTTTCATGGTCGAGATGAGCGAGACCGCGCTCATCCTCAATCACGCCACCGACCGCTCACTCGTCATCCTCGATGAAATCGGTCGCGGCACCGCCACCTTTGACGGCCTTTCGATCGCCTGGGCCGTCGCCGAGCACCTGCACGACAGCATCGGCTGTCGCACCCTTTTCGCCACCCACTACCACGAGCTCACCGACCTCGCGAACACCAAACAAGCCGTCGCCAACTACAATGTCGCCGTCCGCGAGTGGAACGAAGAAATCATCTTCCTCCACAAAATTCTCCCCGGCGCTGCCGACAAGTCCTACGGCATCCAAGTCGCTCGTTTGGCCGGCCTGCCCAAAGCCGTCGTCGAGCGCGCCAAGTCCATCCTCTCCCACCTCGAACTCCACTCGGTAAAACCCGAGCAGAAAAAACAAGGCCCCAAAGCCAAGAACACCGTCCAAGATCAAAACCAACTCCCCAAACCCAACCCACCACAGCTCGACCTCTTCGCCGATTTTTAAAAAGTGGCGGCAGCTTTATCGGCCAAGGGATTGAACCAACGCCGACGCAGTGGTGAGGGCCGCTGATCTCAGAATGGATAGCGCAAGATCGCGGCCAAGCTGCCGCCACCGGGGATGTCCTGACGTCGCTCGCCGAGAACTCGGGCACCCGTTGCCAGTGCGAGTGCCGCAATCTGGTCCAATAGTCCATGCGATCCGACCCCGATTTCGATGCTGCCATTCTCGTGAACGATGCCTGTTTCTTCATCATCGATATCGACAATGAGTGTGCTAATGGCACCAAAAGTCGCGGCGCGGGCGGCGTGGGCGACGTCGGATGTCGAACGACCTTCACTCGAACGCTGAGCGAACAAATCGTGAAGGCTCTTGAGTTCCTCGTCGTGAACTCGGTCGAGAATGGAGCGGGATGCCTGAGCGAGATCGGCATCAGTGGTCTCATCGGAATTTCCACCAATGCTTTCACCTACCAAATGTGGATAGCTATTGATCGAGCGATAAATGGCATCCAGCGGCTGAACGGCGGCGAGAATCAGTGGCAACTCGCTGCCTGCTAGAATGGTGCGCAATGCACGATCGATCTCGCGGCAAAACATTCCCAAACGGACTTTCTGGCCTTCGCTGCCTTGAAGACGGCCCTTGGCTTCTCTGCCCAAGATGGAAGTCTTACCCGCAGCACTGGCGACGTCTTTGGGCAATCCGGCGACTTTGATTTCGACAGCGGGTAGGTCACCCGTGACCTCGACGAGGCGCACGCCACCTTGAGAAAGCGCCAACACAAATGCAGAGCGCGGGGTGGTGATCGCCCTCAACAGCGGTTTCACAAAAAAGCGATCTGATGCCTCGACCCGCGCACTCAATGCATGTGGCAGACGGAATGTGATCGTTTTCTCGGGAGCCACCAGCACGGCCAAGCTGTGAGCCTGAAAACGCCAGAACTCATCGTCTTCCTCGATTTCCTCAAGTGCATCACTGATGGCTCGCAGGTCATCCGACCCCACACCGATGAGTTCTAGTTTTGCGAGTCCTTCGCGAATCTGATTCTTAAAAACCAGACGATCGTGCTGGGTTTCCTGAGTCAGGGGTGAAGTCGGCAAATAGATGCTCAACACAGCGGCTGCGCGAAACTCGGTGAGGTTTTGAATTTCCTGACGGGACGGAATATCGACGGGTAACATGATTGAATTGGGGATAGGTGATGATGAATGATTAATAATGACTGATAGGCACATCCAAACCAAGCCACTTCATCAACGTGTGGCAACCGGAATTCAGCACAAAATCCCTCCCTATCAGGCAAACGATCCTCAGGGAAAAAGTGACACCTGTTATGGCGCAGTCCGGTCACCTTGAAAGTGAGCGTGCAGCTTCCTGAGTGCAGAATTTTCAGTGAAGGTGATGATCCCGGTGGGGCGGTTGACTCCAAGGGTGAGTGTCGGGGCTTTGAAGACGTCAATGCCTGTGAAACTGGCAAAAAAACGGCCCCATCGGCGATGTTGCCGATGGGGCCGGTGTCTGCGACATTCAAGTCGCCTGTAGTGGCAACCGTGCCGGATGGTACGGTTGCCAAGGTGATTCAGGCTTATCTTTCTGCCTTGATGCGGCCGAAGAGTTTGCCGGCGGCAGCTTCCGAGGAGGAGACCGTCGCTTCCACGGAGTTGAGTGGGCTTCCAGCAGTCACATCGAAGGTGACACCACTGGTGGGTCCACCGTCCACGTCTGGAACATTCACACTGGTCCATGGATCTGAGATGCCAAGATCGCTACTGTGCTCAAGAACCAGCACGGCACCGTCGCGCTCCGATGACTCTAGCATGCTAAACGACATAATGAGACTCCCGCCCACTTGAGATACATCGGGCAGCATACCAAGAGCGTTTTCATCTGGGGAGTCTGCACCGAGCAACCAAGCAAGGCCGTTGTCCACACCGTCGTTGTTTTCATCGCCATCGAAGTCCACGCCCGGGCCAGCCCAGGTGACAAAGGGGTCGGAAGCAGCCGCGCCAGTAACGACCAATTCGAGGTCGGTGCCGGTGAATTGCAGCGTACCCTGAGCCGGGCCAGCACCGAGGGTGCCGCTCAGATTGGCAGCATCAAGGGTGCCTACCACACTGGACGCGCCAGTGATTAACTTATAGGTGCCGTTTTCCAAACCGGAAAGAGTGCTGAAGTTGAAATCGCTAAAGCCAAGCACGCCCGGTGTTGGGCTGGCGGGTCCGATGGTTAGAACACCGCCGACAACGATCTTGTCACTGGCTGCGATCGGGCCGAGCTCGAAGTTCAACTTTCCAGCACCAGCCGCTTGTGCTGCCACGTTGAGAGTCGAATTCAATGTCAGAGTGCCGACTCCGGCGTTTCCGGGGGCCAGACTACCTGCGGCGGCCACGGTGACTGCGCCGCCGAGAGTGCCGATGCCACCGAGGGTGCCGCCGTTAACGCTGACTGCGCCCGTGGTGAGAGGCGAATTGCCATTGATGAGCAACGTGCCAAGGCTCACTACCGTGGGGCCGACGTAGGTGTTGGGACCATTCAGGACCCAAGTGCTGTCGCCGTTCTTGGTAATCCGGGTGTCGCCTTCGTCCAGTACTCCCCCCACGGCATCGCTGATCACACCGTCAATGCGGTTGCCAGTGCTGGTGCCAGAGAGAGTCAGGGTGTTGAAGTTGGCACCTGGCACAGCCAAGAAACCACTCATCGGGTTGGTCACGTTGCCGGTGATGACGAGGCTCGCCGAGGTCGGGTTAATGGTGTTGGTTTGCCCCGCGAGTGGATTCAGAGCGAAGCTGGGAAGCGTGAGCGTGTAACCGTTGGCACCGGTCACATTGAGCGTGCGGGCTCCAACGGTTGCCTGGATGAGCGGCCCGAGGTTGACGGTGTTGCTCGTGTTTGCCGTCAAGTTCCCGACGTTGATGGTAGAACTGGCGGACAACTGGACGTTGTAACCTGCTGCATTGCTAGTGCTGCCGTAGATGATGGCGCCGTCGTTGCCAGCACCGTCGTTGCGCAGGCTGAGGGTTCCGCCATTGAGATTGATTGCATTGGCCGCCACCGAATCGCCGAGTCCATTGGAGGAATCATTCACCTGCAGCGTTCCACCCGAGATGGTGTTGTTGCCAGTGTAGGTGTTATTACCAGAAATGATCCAGTTACCCACACCTGATTTGGCAAGCGCGAGTTTCAAGTTGGTGTTCAGGTCAATAATGGTTCCGCTGATTTCGTTTGCATCGGTGTTGGAGCCACCAAGCGTCAATGTCCGTGTTGTAACAGCATCTGGTCTCGTGGTGTTGAAAGCCGCATTGGTGAACTTCAAGCCCGTGCCGCCATTCGTGCCGTTGGCAGCGATAGAAGCACCGCCGTTGACGTTTGCGCCGTTGTTGTTGCCGATTTGAACCTGGCGGGTGGTGGTCGCACTGTTACCGGTATAATTGAGCGTGCCGGTTTGGACGCCTTGCCCTAACTTTAGACCATTGGTGCCAAGACCCAGATTGCTGGCCACGGTGTCCGAAATGCTCCCCACAGTCAGGGTTCCTGAAGGAACATCCACCAGACCGGTGTGGGAGTTACTTCCCGTCAAGATCCAAGTGCTGAAACCACCTTTGGTGATACTGAGTACCCCGGTGCCATTGTCCACGAGGTTTCCTTGGAACGTGTTAGGTCCCGCATCACCGCCCAGTGTGAATGTTTTATTGGTGGCGGTGGTGTTGGTAAACGTACCGTTGAACGTCAAATTACCCAAGGTGGACACGTTGATCGCACCGCTGCCCAGCAAGTTGATGGCGCGATCAATCGAACCTGTGGGTGCGATCGCCGAGACTGAACCGACGGTGTTGAAAGTGAGCGTGCCGCCGTTGAAGTTGATGGCGCTTCCTTGACCGATGGAGCTGGCAATACCGGAGGGCTGTATCGAATTCGCGATCACGGCTCCGGTATTAATGTTCATGTCTCCCGCGAAGGTATTGGCCGTATTTCCGAGGCCCAGATTGGAGCCCCCGTTTTTGGTCAGACTGTAGGGACCAAAACCGTCTTCACTGATCAGGCCGAAGACATTCAAAGGATGCGATCTCGTCCCGTTTGTAGGTTGGTTGAAGATCCGTGAGTCATTGAGCACCAAGTTCAAGTTGAGGGTGTCCGTAAATGAGGAATTCGCAGGTGCGGAGCCGGACATTGATGACGTGACATTGCCACCGAGGGTGACAGTTTGGCTCAAATCCGCCGCTCCTACAATGAACTGTGTTCTTTGGGTAAGAACCACCGGTGGGCCAGCCGCAGCCTCTACGCCGTTGTTGACGAAATTGATGGCACCTACTGTGAGCGGGGTTATGTCGTTGTTCAGAGGCATATTGACCGGAGTACCATAGGTGGCACCACCGAAATTCAGGACCACTCCGTCGGCTGGTACACTTGGTAGAAGCAAGGTGGCGGTGTCCACCCAGTTGCCGCTCTCGTTCCAAGCGGTGCTGGTGGCACCGGTCCACGTTAACCCAAGTTTCTCAAAGCCTAACATAAATCTCTTATTTTAAGCCGATATCAGGCTATTTTGGAGTTAAAATAGTCATAACTCATTGATAATTGATCCGAATTATCGTTTTGTAGTGCCTAATGAAATATCATAGTT
>JBGSLX010000022.1:0-2491 GCA_041740475.1 Akkermansiaceae bacterium
AACTATGATATTTCATTAGGCACTACAAAACGATAATTCGGATCAATTATCAATGAGTTATGACTATTTTAACTCCAAAATAGCCTGATATCGGCTTAAAATAAGAGATTTATGTTAGGCTTTGAGAAACTTGGGCTAAGCGAAGAATCGGTGATCATCGACGATGACGCCAGGCCCTATCTAGAACGCCAAATTGCAGAAAAGATCGACGAGTCTAAGTCATGAAAAAATCACAGTCAAAGCAGCCACCCGCCTTGCTCGGAACTACCCGCTCAGTGTGCGCTGGAGCGATGAGGATCAGGTTTTTGTCGGTTCCATTCCCGGCCTAGTCGGCGAGTGCTGTCATGGACACACCCCGGAAGAAGTCATTCCCCAGCTCAAGGACATTGCCGAAGACCTTGTGACTTTTCTCACCGAGAAAGGAGGCGTCCTGCCCGCTCCTCACCTCAATGTCGCCAATCCCGATCCTGGTGCCATCAGGAATGCTATGGGACTCAGCCAGACCAAGTTCGCCCAACTCATCGGTGTGAGCGTCCGCACCCTGCACAAATGGGAGCAACACACCAGAAGTCCTAGCGGCACAGCCAAGTCGCTGTTGAAAATCGCCGCTGCCAATTCTCAGTCCGTTCGTGAGGCGCTTCGTTCTGCGTGACGGAGACGTCGTCTGGTCATTGAGGCACAGAATGACGCCGGATCTTCGTGTGGATTTACGTCTCACTGATTCTTTAGAGCGGAATCAATTCCCCTCCGTTTGGGCGGCGCCTTTACATCAAGCCGAGCATTGCTAGCACTCTGGTAAGCGTCCACACGAAGGTGCAGATCAAGGAGACGATGAAAACCCAGATGCAGCGTTCAATTGCGGTGCGTGTCATGATGGCGGCTACTTAGCGACGCACTTCACTGCCGCCAAGGGAAATGCTTGCTCATTGTGAAAATTCGCGACGATTGCTCATCAATACGGAAGAAGAGACAACGAAAACGGCGAAATTGGCCAAAAAAGAATAGGATAAAGCATCAGGCGACACACCCAGTTGGAAATCCCCTCAATCGATAACTGCATTCTTATTTCGAGGCATTTCGAGCATTTCGTGGTTCCCATTTTCCCAACTAGATTGTTAGACCAGACACTCGCAGCCGCTGCCATCAGCCTTGCAAGGGCATTTTGAAACCTATAGCGGAAGCCCGGCAGGCGCGACTTCGTGCTCGGGCCAAATTTTTTCATGAGCGAGAGTCCGCAACCCAACCCCAAGCACCTGCAATGGCAGATGGAGTGTTACGGTCATTCGATCATCGAGCGGCTCACTGGAATGTTGCCGGGTCGCTGGGTATTCCGGCTGGGTGAGCTGCTGGGTGGGCTGGCATGGCACTTCATGCCGAAGCGCCGCAACCTGATTCAGCGCAATCTTCGCATCGCCTGTGCCGGAGAAATGAGCGCTTCGCAGATCGAACAACTCGCTCGGGAGTCCTTCCGTCGCAGCGGCGCGAACCTGATTTCCGCAGCTCACACCGCACGTCTCCGGCCAGAGCAACTGGCACGCGTGATCGATCTGGAAAATCTCGATCTGCTCGAATCCGCACTCGCCACGGGCAAGGGCGTGGTCATTTTGCTCGCCCACATGGGCAATTGGGAGTTGCTCAGCCGCCTCGTGCATTTGTTTCCAACTGGCTGCCAAGCCGGTGCGTTTTACCGCCCGCTGAACAACCCACTTCTGGATGCGCGCATTTTGAAACGTCGCCAAGCCGATGGCACGCGGATGTTTTCCAAGCGCGATCCATTTCATCAAGTCACCGGATTCCTCCGCGATGGCGGCGTCGTCGGCATTTTGGCCGATCAGCGAGTGGGCTTGCAGGGCGAGGTGGTGCCGTTTTTCGGGCGTCTCACCCGCTCCAGCCCGTTGCCGAGCTTACTCGCTCGCCGCGCAAAGTCTGAGGTGCTGGCTCTCTCGTTAGAGACAAGTAGCACGGGCAAATGGCGGGCTCGTTTTTTGCCGGTGGAGGCTCCTTACACCATCGAGAGCTGCGCGCGCACTTTGGAGACTGCTATGAAATCCGGCCTGATCGATGTGTTCTGGCTACAAGAACGATGGAAAGTGTATGCCAACGCCCATCAGACTTTTAGCGACTGGCTTGATGGCACGGATCGCTTGTCGCAGAAGCGCCACCGCGCGCTTCTTTGGCTGAGCGATGCCCCGCCAGAGTGGCAAATTCCGCCCGGCTGGCTTCACCCAGATTTGAACTACGATGTGGTCCTGCCCAGCGGAAAACAACGGCCCGGTTGGTTGCCAGCGGATGCGCATATTCTCACGCGATCCACAGGAACCGCTCTGCTTGACGAGCTCCGCGCTTGGGAGCAAACCACGGAGTTGCCGTATGACTTCATCCTCGCGCCGAGCCTATCGACCGCTCTCGGCGAAGCCGCTCGCAAGCTCTCCATCCCAGTCATCACGCTGCCATGAAAGTCGTTCAGGTGCTGCCCGAAATGAATGCCGGT
>JBGSLX010000023.1:0-40954 GCA_041740475.1 Akkermansiaceae bacterium
CCGCCAGTGCCGCACGAATCATCGCCGGGCTCGCACCCCGCCATGCGGCGAAAAATCCAGCCGCCACTCCCGCCACCGCCATCGCGCCGAGAAAGATTTTTTCAGACACTCCAAGCGCGGCCCCACGGATCAATTCAACGAACGCAAACTGCGCAAACAGCAGGAAAAATCCATACACCGATGCCACTGTGACCGCTGCACGAATCGCCACCGTGTTCACTCCGGCACCTCCTTCCACCAGCCAGCCGACAAAATCACGCATTGAAACACGGCCACTACCCCATCACTGGCAGCGACTAACAACCATGCGGGCTCCATCGCCGACGTCAGGACTTTGACCGTCAGGAAAACTGCCACCAAGCCGCGCACCCATGCGGTGAACATCCAAACCGTTTCTCCGCGAGCGCGGCCCGTCAGTGCCAGGCCGGAGCTCGATCCCACCGCCAGCACGAAGACTCCGACCCACCGGAGAAAAAGCAGTGAGTCATCTGCCAGCGGCGCAATTCCCAACCCGCGCAAAACCCAAAGCGGAGCCGCGATCAGAAGCAAACCCGTGATGGCGTCCATGCCACCCGCGCCCACGCTCCACCATTTGAGAATCGAGCTTTTTTTCATGATTTTTGAGATTGGACCAACCACTGCAAAGAAACCCCGAACATCACCGCACCGCACAAGGCACGCAGGGCAAAGGCCGCCGTTCGCCACAGCGGGGCATCCGCCATCCAGTGTGGATACGCGCCTTCCAGCCATCCCGCCGTGGCCAACGCGAGAATCATCAGCAGCGCCGCCACTTGCCATATCACCACCGAGACCCGCCCGCCGAGCGCCCGCTTAGTGACCAGCACACACAACAACGCGCAAAACGCCGTGGTGAAACCCGCCATCGCCAAGTGCGTGTGCGCCACAAGCGCTTGGGTGAATTTGATCCGATCCAAAACGCCATCGCGATACATCAGCACACCAGTCACCACCAACACGCCCCACCAGAAAAACATCGCCCGCCGCCAAAATGCCGAACCGGCAGGCCAATCAAATCCCCGCCAATCGCGCGGCAACAACCAAACCCAAGGCAGCAAAAACAACATCGGGAAAATCTGTACTCCATCGCGATGCGTCCCGCCGATCGCTTCCGTCACCCCAAAAACCACCCACGACAGCCCGAAAAACCACCACAACAAACGATTCCGCTCTCGCGATGATCGCCCAGACACCACTCGCGGCAAAAGCACCATCAGCCCGATGACAAACAGCGTGGAACCCAGCAGACTCGATCCTGTCGGCCCGCCTGTCGTCCGATCAATCGGCGGATACAAGGCTGGCGACGACGCGAAAATCAAAGACACCGGCACCGTTGCCAGCGCCAGCAATCCCGCAAGAGTCGCACCTTGTTTCAAACGGCCCCATCCATGCCTCCGGTCCATCCACGCCGCCGCGAGCACCAGCCACAGAACGACTTGCGCGGCCACAAACGACCAAAGAGACGCTTCTTTCCAATCGAGAAAAATTTTCCCGGAAGTCTCGCCGCCCATCCAGTGAAAGACGCCAATGGCAAGGTCCGCCGTCCACGCCCACACCGCCGCGCCGCCCCAAGCCTCATGCCTTGAGTCATCCACTTGATAAATGGAAAACAACCACGCCACCAGCGGCAGCGAGGTCCAGCCGTAGAGTTGCCCATTCAAATGCACCGGCACCCAGCGGCCATACGTCAAGACGCCCGCCTGCAAACGCGGCTCCAGCAGCAGCAAGGCAAGATAAAGCCCCACCAAGTTCCCAAACACCAGCCAGCCCAGAGCATGGCGGACGGCAGTCGCCACCGATTCATTCTCGCAGACAGAACTGGGAGCAGAAGCGGCGGAAAAATGTTTCTGGAAAAAGCACACAATCATGTGTTTCGTCTCGGGTCATGAAATGGAAATTGAATGAGGATGTGGTCAGTCTCACGGACTTCGCTCGCAACACCAAACAACATGCCGAGGAACTGGCTCGCGGAGGAAGAGCGAGAATCCTGACCCAAAATGGCAAAGCATCTGTGGTTGTGCTCTCTTTGGATGCTTTTGAAAAAATGTCTTATGAAGCGGAAGAATACCGCATGAGCCTGAGATTGCGCCAAGCGGTCGAAGACTATGCCACTGGGGCACGAGGGACCGAAGCAAAGGGCGCGATGAGCAGACTCCGCGAAAGTGCTCAGAAACGACGCAGTCAGGCATGATGGAATATGAGTTATGGCTGTCATCGGAAGCGGAGCGTTGCATCGAAGAACAGCTTCTCTGGTATGAGTCGTATGATCTGAATGGCGGTCTTGAACTCGCAGAGCGCTGGCTGCAGTCGCTGGAGATCACGCTTGAACGACTCCGCAAACATCCGGAAAGGCATGGTTTTGCTGCGGAAAACGGCCTTTGGAGAGTTGACGTCACCATACGTCAAATGCGCTTCAAACCGTGGAAAACTCCGTCGAGCTGGAGAATCCTCTATGTGATGGATGAACAAGCTAACCAAGTGACGGTGCTTCAAATTCGTCACGAAAAACGCCCACTGCTGGGCGATGACTAAACATGAGCCCATCTGCTTCTTGGTTTGTGCAGACTTCAAGCCATAGATTTGCCGCCAAACTGAGCACGTCCCACTCATTTTCATTTCACCGGCCCTTCCATTTTCCCATCGCGCATCCGCACGGTGCGGTCGCAGCGGCTGGCGAGTTCTGGGTCGTGCGTCGCGAGAACCAGCGTCCTGCCGCGTGAACTGACGAGTTCCAACAACAACTCAAAAACCTTCTCGCGGTTGCTTTCGTCGAGTGCGCCAGTCGGTTCGTCGCAGAGCAGAATTTCCGGATCGTTCATCAACGCACGGCACAAGGCACCGCGCTGGCGTTCGCCGCCGGAGAGCTCACGCACGCGCTGGCCGAGCCGCTGCGACATGCCGGTCTTTTCTGCAAGATCGCGCAGGCGTGCCAGTCCGTCCGTTCGTTTCCCGCCGGCTGCGATCACTGGCACCATGCAGTTTTCCGCAAGGGTGAGATCCGGCATCAGATGATGCATTTGAAAGACATAACCGATCCGATGTCGCAGCAATTCGATGCGTGTCGCCTCGTCCACCACATCGCGCCCGGCCACGCGGACCAGCCCTTTTTCCACTTCCTCCAGCCCGGAAATCACATTGAGCAAGGTGGACTTGCCACAGCCGGAGTTACCGCACAACGCGACGATTTCGCCTTTTTGCACGCGCAACGTCACGCCCTTGAGCACCTCAATGCGCCCGCTGTCGTAGCTTTTCCAGACGTTCTCCACCAGAATCTCGTTGTCAGAATTTTCACTCATTCGAATCGCAAAGCCTCCGCGGGTTTGAGATTTGCGGCATACCATGCCGGGTAAAGTGCGCCCGCCAGTGCGGTGACCACCGCCAGCAACAGCGCACCACTCACTTCCATCCAGCCCACGCGTGGCTCGATGTAGCCTTGTAGCTGCGGCACCGCACGCAACAGATGAAGGCCGCCAATGCTCAGACCCCAGCCGAGCGCCGTGCCGATGGCCGAAACCAGCAGCGACTCACCAAAAATCATCCGCGCCACTTGACCACGTGAGAATCCACAAACACGCGCAATCGCCAGTTCCTTGATGCGTCCGAACACCGAAAGAATCATCGTGTTGGTCACACTCAGCCCGCCCAACAAAAACGCGCAGCCGCCCACCACCCATGCGGTGGTTTTCATGATCTTAAACTGCGAGTAGCTACGGCTGAACTCCTCGTTTTCCAAGGCCGTGAGCCGCTCGTGATTCTTTTCCATCCATGCCTTCACCTCGGAGGATTCATGGCCATTCGCCAGCTCCACGCTGATGATTGAGGACACGCCTTCCTTATGAAACGCACGCTGGCAAGTGCCCAGCGGCATGAACACACCGCCATTTTCAAATCCATTCTCCAGCTTCACCACGCCCGCCACTTTGTAGGTTCCTTGGCCGAGCTCGATGGTTGCGCCCGCCTTGGCATCAAGGAAATCCGCTGCCCGCTCGCCGAGCACCACGACGTCATGGCCATCAATGAAATCGACCGCCGAGCCGCTGAGCCACTCGCCTTGATCGAGACGCGGGTCCGAAACCTCGATGCCGAAACAGGTCACCACAGGCCGCCCTGGCGCGGCGATGATGCTGAACAAAACCGGACGCGCCTCCTTCACAAACGGCTGTTTTTTCAACTCCGCCGCCACTTCCACGGGCACGTTGCTGAAGAACAAATCCGAGACGTTTTTCTCGAAAATCACCATCTCTGCATTGCTCTGGAGGATGCGCTCAAACATCTTCACCGCACCACCGAGCAAGCCCACCACACTCAGCATCGTCGCCACGCCGAGCGCGATGCCCGCCGCACCGATCGTCGTGCGCACGCGGTGGCGGCGCAGGTTGGTGAAAATCATGTTCCAGAGGCTCATCGTGATTTCCGGGTTAACTCGCAACACGCACGGCATCCATCTGCACCATGCGTGGGTGAGTCGGCAGCGTCACCCGCAGCGGAGTCAGCATGCCCCAACGTTCAGGCGCACCCGGCATCGCTGCTTGCGCCCGATCTCCCACATGGCGCAAGCGCTTGAAGCGCTGCAATGTCGCTTGAAAACCTTCTGCCAGAATCAAGTTCGGACGTCCCATTTCCTGATCACGCCCACCGGTTTTCCCGCTTTCCTCCTGAGTGCAAATCACATCTTTGAGATCGTCCGCTGCCTGATAGGCCAGCCCGCGCAGTAGCCCGATGCGATCCAGCAACTTGATTTCCCGCTCCGTGCCATGCCCAATCAAGGCAGGCAAAACGAGCGTGAGCCGCAATAAGTCGCCTGTTTTCCGCGCCGCCACTTCGCTCACTTCGGCGGGCGATCGCTCACCGCGCCAACCTTGGAGATCGTAAGCTTGACCGCCGATCACTCCGCGCGTTCCCAGCCGTGCATCCACCCAATCTCCAGCGCGTTCACGCCGGGAAGCCGATGTCCGGCGGATGCCCTGCCAGATCATTCCATAGCCGCGGTTGATGAGTGCCAGCGCGGCAAGCATCGCCACCGCTTCGCCATGCACCACATGCGGGCACGTGGCACCGCGCCGCGTCCGCGCGTCATCCATCGCCGGAAGATCATCAAAGACCAGCGAGGCCGTGTGTAAGTATTCGATCCCACAAGCCACCGCCCGCGCCGCTTCTTCACGCGCTCCCATCTCGACGCCCAGAAGATATGCCGTCACCGCCCGCAACATCGATCCCGGCCGCGCTAAAATATCACCAAGCGCCGCTGCCAAGCGTGGTTCCACCCGCTCCATCGTGCCCATGCCGTTTGCGAAGCTGCCTGCCATCACCGCCTTCGCGCATCCGGCGCGGCGTTTCCACCATAGTTCTGGAGTCATTGGTAAGTTAGGTCGTTGGTTCGAAAATCACTCACTTCACCTTGCCGACCACGTGGAAGCGCACTGTGAGCTGCGGGTCCACCGTCATCACCGCCATCGCCCGGATGATCGGCAGTTTAAAATTCTGGTAATCCATCGAGACGGTGCCGTCGATGGTGACCCAATCGCCGTCCTGCTTCGCGGTGTAGGGAAAAGAAATCGTCTTCGAGACGCCGTGAATCGTCAGTTCACCTGTGCCTTGCGTCTTGCCAGCTTTGTCGGCCCAGCCCTTGGTGAAAGTGAACGAACCTTTCGGATCGCCACCACCTAACCACTTGATCATCGCCTCATCGCGCTTTGGATCGTCGGTGTCGAGATTCTTGAAACTCCATTCCAGCTTGAAGCCAGACGGCTGAAGCGAAGCGGGATCGCCGGAAACGCTTGCCGTGAAGTCCTTGAGCGTGCCGGTGAAATTGTGACCGGTGGCCTTGGCATCGACCTGAATGCGACTTCGGCCCTTGTCCACTTCCAAAGTGGCAGCTTGGGCGATGGCGAATGTGGATAGGATTCCGATGAGTGAGAGGATGGCTTTCGATTTCATATGAACGATCTCGCAGTGTCGCTGACATCTCGGCGCAATCAATCTCCCGGATGTTTAGAAATTTCTTATACTAAATGACTTCGCATTTCTTGGGCCGTCACGTGCGATGCGAGGGATGAATCTACCTGTCTCGCTGTGGGAACGACAGCTTCTGATAGAACTGAATTTCCACCTCACAAAAATCCACACACCATGAAAAATCAATATCATATACTCATGCGCCGCCTACAACGAGTATGGCTGCACGCTGCTTGTCTCGTTCCGCTGCTTGCAAGTTCCGCCCGAGCGAGCATCGCCTACGGTAGCATCAATAACTTCGATACGGTGAACGACACGGGAGTGGAATGCCACGGTTTTGAAATCGAAATCGAGGACTGCCGCAGCACCGACATCAGCTACACTTACGACTACAATCACTACGGCACGCCGAACATCACTCAGGACGATACCGATCCACTGCATCCGAAATGCAGCATCCGCTGGGAAAGCAAAAAGAACCCGAATGGCAATTGGGCGTCTTACACCGCCATTCCAAGTGGCCCAATCAACGCCACCGACGGCCACCAATTCACCAATCCAAGCGTGAACTTCGGCGGCGAGCACTTTGGCGTGGGCTACACCGTTGCAGTCGGCATCATCCGTTACCACTGGCTGATCGATCAGGGCGGCGTGTTAGTGCGTGGCGGGGCCGTTCAAGTCTCGACTCCGAGTTTCACCTATTACCCGCCGCAACCAGCCGCACCGGGAATCCCAGCCGTTCCGGCACAAGTGCAAGCGGTGATTGAGCCGCCGGAAGACCCAGAAGTCCCGGAAGTTCCTGGCCTGGAATTTGGCGCTGCCGTCTGGGTGAAGGAAATCCGCACCACCACCCACAACAATAGCAAAGTGGAACTCCGAGACCTCGTTTCCGAGGACATGAACGATCCCAATGACGTCAACTGGCGCAACGGCGAGCCGGATGAAATCGAGGTCGAATGGCAGATCCTGCAAAAAGAATTTAGCAAGCCTGACGGCGGCAACAATGGCCGCTTGGTGGCAGCGCCCGAGAACCTCGAAGACGGGGATGAAGTCGTCACCCGCCGCTACGAGTTTTACGAATACCTCGGTCCCATCGACGAGAACGGCGAGGCCAAAGCCACCAGCGTGGGCGAAGACGGCATCCACGGAGATGGCATCAAGACCATCAATGGCGAAGATGTCGATCTCTCGACCCTCGTCGTGGTGGGCGAATACAAAGGCGCACAAATGGCCGCCGTCGATGTCGAGGGCGGAGTCGGCCTGATCGATCACGTCAGCGAGGGAAAAATCGACGTGCCTTACACAGATCGGCGCGTGGTAGTCGAAGGACCACTGCCATTTACCGCCACCCTGGATGGGCCGCTGCCTCAAGGTATGGAATTTAACACGCTTACCGGCATCCTCTCAGGAACGCCGCAAGACGGTGGTGAGTTTCCTTTTGCCGTCACGGTGAACGATGGCGCGAGCCCCGCTCTAACGAAGAACTATGTCTTGATGATCGCGCAAGCTGGGGCGGACCTACCACCGTCTTACGTGGTCGATATGCAGCCGTCACCCGCCGATGCGGGCACCGTCACCGGCAGCGGTTCCTACGCTCCCAGCGCGAAAGTCATTGCTCAGGCGATCCCCACTCCCGGCTATCGCTTCGTGAATTGGACGGACAACGGCGAAGTCGTCGGCACCCATAGCACCCTCACTTTCAACATGGCCGATGTGAACCGCTCGCTCACCGCTCATTTCGCGGTAGCGGATGTTCCCACCCCGATCGTGATCACCACCAGCACCACCCCGGGCGTGGCCTTTTCCATGGAATGGTCGCTCGTTCCCGTCGGCTGGATTCTCGAAGAAAGCCCCGACATGACTCCCGGTTCGTGGATCGACTCGATACAGGCCGATTCCCCGCACGACGGACTGCACCACGTAGAAGTGCCATCACCCGCTCCGGCAAATCGGTTCTTCCGCCTGAAAAAACCATGAATGCTCTCTTCATCACTCTATCCCTGTTTCTTGCTGTCCTACCGCTCAGCGCTGCCGTCGCCTACACCCAAGCTCCGAACACTGGTGTCGGTGGGCATGTCTCGGCCAGTTACACGGTGGAAGGCAGCAACTTGGATGAGTTTGTGTGGGACTCCTTCAGCGTTCCCGCCACTCAGACACTGCGTGAAATTCACTGGAACGGCACAACGCTTCCTGTCTTGCACACAGAGTTTGTCATTCGCATCAACACCATCGCGATCTTTGGCGGCACGGTCTGGCGTGTAGCGGGAAATGCGCATGAAACCCCAGTGGGCACGACTGGCATTTCTGACTTCAGTTTTACACTCCCGGAAGGCTTTGTAATGACTGGCGGGCAGACCTACTGGCTGCAAATCTACGCCGTGCAAGGCGTTTTCCCGCCGGACTGGCAGTGGAGCGCGGGCTCGGGCGGCAATGGCACGCACGTCGCCCAAGTGCCAGCCGTGACGGGTGACTTCACTTATGCGAACCGCGCTGGCGATGCGGCATTCACCTTGTTGAATGCGGCGACTGTGCCAGTCACGATCACGGTGGATCGCATGCCCGCTGCGGGTGGCAGCGTCACGGGCGGCGGAACTTTCACTCCCGGCGACAGCGTGACCGTCACCGCCACGCCTGCCGATGGCCGCACGTTTATCAACTGGACCGAGGCCGGAATCGTAGTCAGCGAGAATGCCAGCTTCACGTTCGCAGCAGATGGCCATAAAACGCTGATCGCAAATTTCACCGGACCAAACACTGGACCGTATGTCATCAACGCGGCGGTCAATCCAAGCATCTACGGGAACGTTGGCGGCGCTGGCACCTACAACGCGGACGAAATCGTCGATCTGGATCTGAGTGCTGCTGACGGCGTCTCGTTTGTGGGTTGGACGGAAAATGGTGTACGGGTGAATCTCCCGCATGCCGGTGGCGGTCTTTACCAATTCCCCGCCGTGGCAGATCGCAATCTCGTCGCGAACTTCACCTACCTAAACAACACCTTCTTCATCAACGGGGTGGTTTCCCCGGCTTCTTCGGGCACCGTTCTGCTGGCTGGCACGGCTGGCCTTGCGGGCAAGAGCTACAGCGGCGGCACGCCCATCACCATTACAGCCACCCCAGCGCCGGGTTATCGCTTCGTATATTGGAAGCAGGGAGCTGGCCTCGGCGACCTGAGCGGCGTGCCGAACATTGTGAGCACCCGTCCTGTGCTCAATCACCTCGTTTGCTATGGCACCACGCTCACCGCGCAGTTTGAAAAGAACTCACCCACGCTTTCCACCAGTTCTTTTCCAGTCGGCAGCGGTACCATCACCGGCGGTGGCAACTACGCTCACGGCTCCCTCGTAACGGTCAATGCCGTGCCCGCCGTGGGCTACGTGTTTTCAAGATGGCGGCAAAGCAACATCATCCTGAGCACCGATCCGAGCTACACCTACGAGCTCACGAACGACACCACTCTCACGGCGGACTTCATTGCGACCAACCGCACCGTCATCGCCACCGCCGTACCCACAGAAGGCGGCAGTGTGACTGGCGAGGGCGTCTTTGGCAACGGAGCAAGCGTCACTCTCGCCGCGACTGCCGCGCCGGGATTTTACTTTAGCGAGTGGATTCTCGACGGCGTGCCTGCCGGCGCGGTGAATCCTGCCACGTTCTATGCTTTGGCCGACTACACCTTCGAGGCGAATTTCAACCCGCTGCCGGCACTGACCGTCGCCCCGACCCTAGAAAGTGGATTCAGCATATCTTGGCCCGAAAGCCTCACCGGCTGGATCTTACAGGAAAGCACCGAACTGAGTCCCGATAGCTGGGT
Organism: Akkermansiaceae bacterium; assembly: GCA_041740475.1. GTDB lineage: Bacteria > Verrucomicrobiota > Verrucomicrobiia > Verrucomicrobiales > Akkermansiaceae > Luteolibacter. The sequence goes on from JBGSLX010000023.1 coordinate 9,788, forward strand.
GGATTCCTCGTTACCGATCACCCAGAGCGGTGGAAACAACCAAGTCCTGCTCACCCAACCCACTGGCAGTCGGTTTTTCCGTCTCGCCCTTCCCTAGCAGCGTCCTGCTCCCAGTAAGTTTGCCAAATTAGACCACTCCGCATTGATCATCTCCATGAAAACAAAATCGCTGGTTCTCGCCTCAATCGCATCCCTTTTCTCGCTTCTCAGTGCGAGCGGACAGGGACTCATGCTCGCCAACCCACACTGGAACATCACGCTTACCGACTATGGCTACTCGGACTTTATGCTCGATAACACGCCAGGCTTTGAAGGACGCGAGTATCTCTCGGGCGAATGGGGTGCGGCGGTTGGGTATCAAGTAAGCGGTGGCCCCAGCGTGGCCGCAGAGTGGCTAGAGCCGCAGTTTGCCTATCCCGGCTGGACGACGAACTCGACCTTCACCGTGGTCACTCCGCTGACAGAGACCGGACTCAACGCGGACAATCTACCCATCGCTTTCTCGGTCATCGCAAACGCTCACCTCGAAATCACACAACAATTTGAAATGCTCGACACGGTCACGGGCACGCCGATGGGCACCAAGCCAGCCTCGGACGGTGGCGCGGGCACCTTCAGTCATAGCAACCGCTACGTGATGAAGCAGACCTACACGGTGAAAAACATCGGTGGCGCGGCGGTTTCGAATGTGCAGCTCTTCCAGCTCGTTCACGGACTGAACTCCCAGAGCGGGCTTTTCGACAACCGTGCCTACACCAGTCCGCTGGGTCATTTTCATTTTGATACGACGCTCGTCGGCGTGGATGCCTTCGGCATTGATGGATTGGAGGATTTTATCACCTTTCACGCGGCTTCCTCACCGTCCGCGCACGAGATCGGCTATTATGGGATTGAGGGAAATGGCGTGGACGATCACAGCACCGGGAAACCAACCGACGGGGTGCATCGTTCCATCGAGGATAACTGGCAGACCGCGCCTTACGACACACGGCAGGGCCGTGATGTTTTCGCACCGCCGACGCGCTGGGTGGCCGGTGCGCAGCGCTGGGATCTCGGTAATTTGGCCCCCAACCAGTCGGCAAGCTTCGATGTGCTATTGAGCATTCTCACTGGCACGAAGGTGATGGCGGGGCCGGGAAGCACAGGAAGTTGCGATGGTGGATCGAGCGTGCCGGGCGGCATCGACTACGAATTTGAAAGCGTGGAAACAGAAGGAACGTGCTTCTCGGATTTTTCCCGCGCCGATCAGGACGAGGTCGCGACACGGATCGCAGAAGGCGACTTTTCCGGGTTCTCTTTCCAGACACCGAGTCAGCCTGCGCAGTTGTGGAAGGTGGATTTTAGCGGCACTTACACTGGTGCGATCAAACTGAATTTTGGTTACGATGCGACGTTATTGCCGCCGGGCTTCGGAGCAGAAGGGCTGGCGATTTATCACTACACAGGCGGAGCATGGGTGAAGCTGCCCGGGGTCGTGAACTCCGCCACGAACATCATTACCGTAAGCACTATGGATCTCGGCGTGTTCGCGCTCGGGACAGATGCACTCACGACGTTCAGCGTCGCAGCGAACACAGCTCCAGTGAATAGCGGCGTCATTATCGGCGCGGGCACCTATGCGGAGGGATCCAGCGTCACCCTCGCGGCGGCACCAGATGCGGGCTACATTTTCACAAACTGGACGGAAGACACGACCGTCGTCAGCACGTCGCCGACTTACACATTCCTCGTTCAGGCAAATCACACTTTCGTGGCAAATTTCGCGACGGTAGGCACTGGAAAGATCGTCACGACCAGCTCGACCCCTACTGCTGGTGGCTCCACAAGCGGCGATGGCGAGCGCCCTTTCGGCGCAAATGCCACGGTGAACGCTACGCCGAACCCCGGTTACAAATTTTCCAAGTGGCTCGTAAATGGCGCAAACGTCAGCAACTCGGCAAACTACACCTTCAACGTCGCAGCAGACGTCACACTCGTCGCGAAGTTCAAACCCGTTTATTCCGTTACGATTACCGCTACACCGGAAGATGGCGGTGAGCCTGAAGGCGATCCGCTCTATGAAGTGGCCGAACTGGCTAAACTGAAATCAAAGCCACTGCCCGGCTGGTCATTGGTCAGTTGGACAGAGAACGGCGTAGTCGTCAGCACCGATTCGGATTTCAGCTTCAACGTGAATGGCAGCCGTAACCTCGTCGCGAATTACGCGCTAGGCGACCGCATCGATCTCGTTGCCGACCCGAAGACCGCTGGCGATGTGAGCGGTGCGGGTGTTTATGAAAATGGCACCGATGTGACTGTCGCCGCAACCGCCAGACCCGGCTACATCTTCCTGAACTGGACAGACGCCGGTAATTCCGTGAGCGTAAACGCGAATTATACATTCACCTCCTCGGCGCCGCGCAGCCTCACAGCCCGCTTTGCTGCGCTGCCCAAGATCGACAGCTCGCCTGCTGCGATACCCGGCCAACTCCTCTTCATCTGGCCAGACACGCCAGACTGGGTGCTACTGGAAAGCACCGACCTCAAGACATGGGCGACCTCCGTGCGCACCGTCACCACCACTGGCGGTCAAAACTCCGTCAGCGTCCAAACCAATGAAGGACAAACCTTTTTCCGCCTCTCACACCCATGAATAAAATACTTGTTTGGGACATTCCCGCCCGTCTTTTCCACGTTGCATTCGCAGTCTCAGTGACTGCTGCGATCGCCATCGGATTCCTCGCGGACGACGACGAGCCGTTGTTTCAACTGCACATGATGTTTGGAATCGTCGCGCTGTTTCTGCTGCTGATACGAGTGATTATGGGCGTGGCCGGCTCGCGCTATTCACGGTTCTCCAGCTATCCGGTGCATCCGCGCGAAGTCGCTGGCTACCTGATCAGCGCCGTGGTTTCGAAAACGAAACGTTATGCGGGAAACAATCCTGGTTCGGCGATGGCGGCAGTGCTGATGTTTCTGCTCGTTCCCGCGTTGTTCATTTCGGGCATGGGCTACGGCGGTGAGGAGGTCGAGGAGCTGCACGAGACGTTTGCTTGGGCTTTGCTTGTGGTGGTGATTCTGCACCTCGCTGGTCTGGCGCGGCACACGATCCGGCACCGGGAAAACATCTCAATCGCCATGGTCACCGGCAAGAAGGAGGGCAAAGTGGAAGACTCCATTTCATCCGGTCATGCCGCCTGGGGCGTCGTGATCGCCGTGCTGGCCGGAGCGTGGATCGCAGCTCTATTTTCAGGGCATAACAGCCGCGCGGCCACCGTCAAAGTCCCCGGCACCGGAGTGACTCTCCAGCTCGGCGAAAACGAATCGGAGGAAGACGAACATGAAGGCGAACACGATGACGACGATTGAAATGATGGAACATGACTAAATTGCTTCCACGATCCGATCCCCCTTACTTTCTGAGTGTTTTTTGGATTCCGTAGTTCACATTTGTGGTTTCAACAAAGCAAACTGGCACCATGCGAATCCTCCTTGCCGAAGATGACGTGCGGCTGCGCAGGCACCTGGTGGCTGCGTTGCGAGATGCCGGTCATGAGGTGGATGGCACCGGCGATGGGCTGGATGCATTGAGTTTGATGGAAAAACATGAATACGACGCCGCCGTACTGGACATCACGATGCCCGGAATGGACGGCGTCAGCGTGATCCGGGCCGCACGCCAGCGCGGGTGCCGGGCCACGCTGCTGCTCTCCACCGCCCGCAGCGAGGTGAGCGATAAAGTGGCGGGTCTCGATGCCGGAGCGGATGATTATTTGGTGAAACCCTACTCCACCGAGGAATTGCTGGCTCGCCTCCGCGCCGCGGAACGCCGCGCCAAGCCAGAGAACTCGAATCTCCTGCGCGTCGCAGATTTAGAAATTGATCCACTATCGCGCACGGCACGGCGCGGCGGCGAGCAGATCGTCCTCACCAACCGCGAGTTCGCCTTGCTCGAAACGCTGGCCCAAGCGTCGCCCCGCTCGGTTTCCAAAGCGATGTTGGTCGATCAAGTGTGGGATCACTACTTTGATCCCGGCTCGAACGTGGTGAATGTCTATGTGAATTACCTGCGCAAGAAAATCGACCTCCCCGGGCTCAAGCCCTTGATCCACACCTTGCGCGGCGTGGGATTTGCGTTGCGAGAGGAGGAAATCTCGTGAGTTTCCGTTTCCGCATCGCGGCTTGGGTGGTGCTTTCCTGCACGCTGCTCACCGCAGTCATGATCTTCACGGGGTATCAGCAACTCGAAGAAGAGCTGCGCGAGGGCCGCAAAGATCCCACTCACCCGGGCACAGCCGAATGGCATATCCACAACAGCTACGCCGAAGCGGAAATCCGCGATATTCTCTCAGAAATGACGCGCACGTGGTTGTGGACGGGCTTGCCGATCATCGCGCTATCGCTCGGCGCTGGGCTGCTGCTCGCTCGCCGTTCGCTGCGGCCCGTGCATGACATCAACCGCCAGCTCAGCGCCATGCGACCGGATTCCCTGCACGGCAGTATCACCATTCCCGAGGCCGATCCGATCATTGAAGATCTCGCGAATCACCTCAACGGATTGCTGGAAAAAGCCGGCACCGCCTACCAAGAAATGGCCGAGTTTTCCGCTCGGGTGGCGCACGAGCTGCGCACGCCGCTGATGCTTCTGCGCATGCGGATCGAACACGCACCGCCCGGAATGCCGCCCGCATTTCAAGAGGAACTACAGGACGAACTGGCGCGTCTGGCTCGCTTCGTCGAGCGCGCGTTGCTCGCCACCAAGGCAGAACAAGGCGCACTGCGGGCGAGACCTACACCCCTCAGTCTCAGCGATCTGGCGCGTGAAGTATCCGATCCCTACCAACTGCTCGCATCCGAGCGCTCGCTCATGATGACGGTGGACATCGAGCCAGCCATGCACATCGATGCGGATTCCGATCTACTGCGCCAATCCCTGCACGGCCTTTTGGAAAACGCCGTGCGCTATGCGAATACGAAGGTCTTTGTCTCGTGTTCCACGCGTGGGGGCGACTCCGTGCTGCGGATCGAAAACGACTTGGATCCCGCCACCATCGCCACATCGGGATTGGGCTTGGGCCTGCGGCTGGTTCGTGGCATTTGCAAAGCCTGCGGCTGGCGCTTCGAATGCACCCAGACGGATGAAAATTTTCGCGCCTGCATCCATTTCGATTCTGCTCCCGCAAGAAACAACCCATCACACTCTCACCCACCCACATTATGATCCATCGATTCATCACCATCGCCGCCGTCACCACCGCCCTCGCTTTCACGAGCGCCCACGCCGATCCTTATGCCAGCGGCTCAAAGGTCGAACCCTTCATCGCCAAGACTCAGCACGACAAGGATTTCACCCTGAAGCCCGCAGACACCCGCTACTTGCTCGTTTCTCACGACATGGAAACCGGCAAGAAAGCCAACGCCGTGCTCACCACTTACGGGCCGGAAAAGCTTACCGACAAAAAAGTCGTCTATCTCGCCAACATCCACGGCATGCCGGGTGTGGGACGCATGTTCGCGTTGCCCAAAATGCGGAAATATTCACACACCATCATCCTCGGCGACGATGCCGCGCTCATCGCCAAGTTCCCTGAGCAAAAGGAAAAGGTCACCGTGCTCAAGCTTAACGACGGAAAAGTCAGCTCAGTTCAATACTGGACCCCAGACACAGAACCGCTTGAGAATTTCCTCAAGTGATCCGGAGTGGCTCGCTCCGGGAGCCATATCCCGCAACGGCGGCTTCAAGCCGCCTGTGCGATTCATGGCGTCTGAAAAACGCCACTCCGCACGCCCCTTTCAGAGCAATCACTGAATTGCCCATCTACACCCCCACAAACTCGACAACTTCCCCCACCACCCCGGCCTCGAAGCTGGTGGGTGAGATTTGTTTCTCGCTCAGCGCGCGCTCTAACCACAGCGGCGGCTCGCCCAGCGGTTCATCGGTGAGGCGGAAGGTGCCCCAGTGCATTCCCACTGCACGACGACAGCCCGTTTCCAAAAACACCTGCACGGCTTCGGCTGGGTCCATGTGGATCGCACGCATGATGTTCCGCGGTTGATAAGAGCCGATCGGGATCATCCCGAAGTCCACGGACCCGTAGCGCTCGCCGATTTCTCGGAAACCCGGGCAATACCCGCTGTCGCCCGCATGCCACAGACTTCCCGCCGGACTGTCGATGCGCCAGCCACACCAATGCGCGCGGTCGCGGTCGGTCAGCGAGCGGGCAGTGAAATGTTGGGCCGGCGTGGCCGTGATGCGGATATCTGGCGCAAGCGTGTAAGATTCGTGCCAGCGGACCTCATGCACATCGCGAAATCCCTTGCGGTGTAACCAAGCGCCGTGCCCTTCCGCGACGACGAGGCGCACATCACTTCCCAGCGCCCGCAAGGTCGGTAAATCCAGATGGTCGTAATGCGAATGAGTCAGCAACACGGCATCGATGCGCGGCAAGTCGATCAAAGCGCACGGCGTCGGCACCAAGCGCTGCAATGAGAGAAATGGCAGCGGTGCGCAATATCGGGAAAACACCGGATCGACCAGCAATGACACGCCGTTTCCTTGCAGCAAAAACGACGCATGGCCCAGCCACACAGCCCGCCAGCCGCTCGACGGCGGATCGGCGATGTCCGCCGGAGCAAGCTTCAGCCACGGCGCTGGGGTGTCCGGTGCATCGGGAAAATGTGCGGTTTCACGCGGTGGCAATCCGAGTTTCCACCGCAGAATATCGCCCACCCCGTGTTGCGGATGCGGCCACGGATTGGAGTAGCGAGAATTCATCGGATGGCCAAATTTGGAGCCTGAAAATCACTGCACTTTTTTCACATACATCGCTTTCAGCGCGATGGAGATACCGTCCATTTTGCAGTCGATTTCATGATCGCCATCCACCAGCCGGATCGGGCGCGACTTGGTGCCGACTTTGAGCACTTGCGACGAGCCCTTGAGCTTCAAGTCCTTGACCATCGCGACCACATCGCCATTCGCCAACACGTTTCCATACGCGTCCTTGACCACCCGCGCCGCTGGTTCGCGGGGCCACTCATGGCCGCAGGTCTCGCATTCAAAATGTTCATCGTGAGCCGAAACTTCGGTCATTTCACAAAGCGGGCACGGTGGTTGAGAGTTGTCCATGGCCGCAGAGCCAATGGCAGCGAGTTGGCGAATTCAAGAACGGATCGAGAACCGCCGCCAGTCACCGGAAATGATGATTTTCGAATTCATGATCAATCACTTATGAGTTCGACAAGCAGGCCAAAAAACGGCAGTCGGAGCGTGTCACATGCCGTCATCCTTCGCCAACTTTGAGCCGACTGTCTCCGATCCATCGGCAGAAAAAGCAATCTCTCTGCCCACCGACGAAGAGTTTGACCGGGCATTTCCCGCTCACATCCGCAAGGTTTCCGCCAATCACTGGAGCACCGTGGCAGCCTGTCATCAGGCGGCAAAATGGCTGGTCACCAGCCCCGGAACGCGGGTGCTCGACATCGGTTGTGGACCCGGGAAATTCTGCGCCATCGGAGCGATGAGCACCTCCGGCCAATTCACGGGCGTGGAACAGCGCAAGCATCTCTGCCGCGTCGCCATCGAACTGCTCAGCCTTTATGGCATCTCCGGCGTGCGAATTCTCCACGCCAACGTGATGGAGATGGAGTTCCGCGATTTTGATGCGTTTTACCTCTTCAATCCCTTCGAGGAAAATCTTCTGCCGATGCTCAAGATCAACGACGAGGTGCCTGTTTATCTGGAACTTTACGCCCGTTACATCGAGTTCGTGCGTCGCGAATTTTCACAGGTCCGCATGGGCACGCGGATCGTCACCTTTTGGGGCGCTTGCGATGAGATTCCATCGTGTTACGACTGTGTGGAAACTGCCATCGATGGCCAGTTGCGGTTGTGGGTGAAACGCCGGGAAGCGGATTTTTCGGCGAACGTTTTCCGTGAATTCGCGACGCCACCGATTCAAGAATTTGCGATTGTTTGAAGCTTCTGGTGCAGTGGAATCATCGCAGCCTCATGTGCGGAATGTAACCCGCGCTCCATTGTCCGGGAATTTTGCTTACATTCTGAGCCGCATTTGGAAATCTCCGCCGCATCACCATGAGTTCTATCGCCATCATCGGCCTCGGTTACGTCGGTCTGCCACTCGCCCTTCAATTCGCCCGCAGCGGCAGTCGAGTGCTCGGCTTGGACATCGATCCGGCCAAAACCACGGCCCTCAATGCGGGGCGCAGCTACATCGCCCACGTCCGGCCGGAAGAAATCGCCGCCCAGCGCGATGCTGGAATGTTGGAGGCCAGCACGGATTTTGCGCGGGTAGCAGAAGCTGATGCGGTGATCCTCTGCGTGCCCACTCCGCTGAATGCCTTTCGCGAGCCAGACCTCAGTTACGTGTTGCAAACCGGACGCTCCATCGCGCCGCATTTGCAGCAGGGAACGCTCGTCGTACTGGAATCCACTACCTACCCCGGCACCACCGATACCGAGCTGCGCCACGTGATCGAAGAAGGCTCTGGACTGAAAGCGGGTATCGATTTTCACCTCGCCTTCTCCCCCGAACGCGAGGACCCCGGCAATCCCGACAGCAAGGTGGCCACCATCCCGAAAGTCGTCGGCGGCCTCACTCCAGCGTGTTTGGAAAAAGCGATCACGCTCTACAGCCGCGCCATCCAACAGCTCGTGCCCGTCAGTTCATGCCGCGTGGCAGAAGCCACCAAGCTGCTAGAAAACATCTTCCGCTCGGTGAACATCGCCTTGGTCAACGAACTCAAGCTCGTTTACGGCGCGATGGACATTGATGTCTGGGAAGTCATCGAGGCCGCAAAAACCAAGCCATTTGGCTTCATGCCGTTCTACCCAGGCCCCGGACTCGGCGGCCATTGCATTCCCATTGATCCATTTTACCTGACTTGGAAAGCCCGCGAATACGGCCAGCACACGCGTTTCATCGAGCTGGCGGGCGAAATCAACACCTCCATGCCCGATCACGTCGTGAAAACGGTCTTCGAGGCGCTCAACGAAGAAGGCAAACCGGTCAAAGGCTCGCGCGTCCTGATCCTCGGACTCGCCTACAAAGCCAACGTCGATGACGACCGCGAATCGCCGACTTACAAGCTGATCGAAAAACTCGAAGCTCGCGGCGCACTCGTCGATTTCCACGATCCGCACCTGCCAGTCATCCCCCTGACTCGCGAACACGCGGAATACGCCGGCCGCAAGTCGGTGACCGAAATTTCCTCTAACTATGACCTCATCCTGCTCTCCACCGCGCACGAGATGTATCGCAGCCATGACTTCAGCGACTACGACATCCCACTGGTGGACACCCGCAATGCGGTCACCGCCGCGATGCGTCCCGTGAAATATCACCGAGCGTAGATCTGATGTTTTCTCACCATCCACTCGCCGACGCACTTATCCGGCTCTCCACTCTCGCAGAGTCTGCCGACTTGCCTCATCTCATCATCGGCGGAAATGCACTGGCTCATTACGGCCTGCCACGCTTCACCCGCGACATCGATTTTCTCGTGCCGAAAAACGATGGGGACCGCTGGAACAGCCTGCTCACCCAGCAAGGCTACCAGTGCTACCATGCCGTCGGAGCGTTCATGCAATTTGAATTTCCCGGGCAAGCGATGGCTCCAGTGGACTTGATGCTTGTCGATGCCGAGACATGGCAAAAACTTCGCGCCAGCGCCCGCCAAGAGTCCATTCACGGCGAAACGCTTGCTTGGTGGCCCGCTCCGCTGCATTTGATCGCCCTCAAGCTCCACGCTTGGCGCAGCCCGCACCGCGCGAATCGTCAGCAAGATTGGAATGATCTCACTGGACTGCTACGCGAATTTCACTTCGATCTCGAAGACCCTGAGGTTTCAGAAACCATCCTCCGTTACGGCGGGGAAGTGGCGCTTCTGGAACTTCAAAAAATTGACCCCAACTCATCCTCGTGAACGTTCCTGAGCCAGCTCCAGCCACACCAATCGCGCTCGATTTCGATCTCCCCGTGGCCGATGGACCGCTCTCGCCGCACAGCCCGGCAAACATCACGTGGGAACAATGGATGTACGAAATCACGGCCCGAACGCTGCACCACTTCGCCACCTGCGACCCCGAAGCCGATGCCCGCGAACGCCTAGCCGACAAATGCCACGAGCCGTTCATCATGTGACGCAAGTAAAGTGGCTGGAACTTTAAGTGCCAGTCTGCCATCGGGACATTTTGTCGCGATTCTTTCCCCTGCTGCGACTCCTTAGTTTGACAAAACGTGAAACAACGGGCACTCGATTTTGCATGGAATCAAACTGGGTAGAGAACGATCAACAGATGACATTGAGCGATACCCTAAAAGCACTCAAAAATGACAATCCTTCGGTGAGAATCTCCCCTACGGTCCCCCGGAAAGCGCTGAAGCGGGATGATCATTTGGCGCCGGCTTTGCAATGCACCGGCAAGACCGGAACCGAAACGGTGAGACTGGATCGGGAGGGACGCTGGTGATTCATCTAGGTACCAGCGGGTTCGTGAATCTATACCTGCCGGAGCACGACTCGGAGATGGTGCGCGGGTTGATTGACACTCAGGACGATCCGTTGCCGACCTGAGAGCTGCAGAAAAACCGACTCGCATCCAAAGCCGGACTGACGGTTTACTCGTCCTCACCATGTGCAGAATGAATCAGGAGTCCCAACATGCTGAACCCTCGCATCGCATCCTCGTCATCAAGCTGGGTGCGCTGGGCGACATCATCCTTTCGATGGATGCGTTTCAAGCGATCCGGAAAAAACATCCGCACGCTCACATCTCGCTGCTCACCCGCTCCCCCTTCGTCTCTTTGGCGGAAAAAATGCCGTGGTTTGACCGGGTCATCCGCGATCCCAATCCGAAGCTGCTGCAAGTTCCCAAGTGGCTCGCGCTGCGCAAAGCGCTTCGTTCTGGCGGATTCTCACGCGTTTACGATCTTCAAGGAAACGACCGCACTGGCGTTTATTTCAAGCTCATCGGACCCGGTCAGCCGGAGTGGTGCGGCACGGCGAAGGGCTGCTCGCACCAACGCCATGACCACCGACGCGATCCCGTGCCAGCCGCCGAGCGATTGCTGCGTTTCCTCGAATCGGTGGACGTCCCACGCGCGGGAGCTGCCGACTTGTCGTGGTTCACCGGGCCTGTGGACGCCTTGGATTTGCCGGAAAAATTCGTGATGATCATCCCCGGCTGTGCGCCGCAGCACCCGCACAAACGCTGGCCCGCAGCGCATTATGCCCGCCTCGCGGACATCCTCGCACAACGCGGAATACAGTGCGTCGCCGTCGGCACTGCCGTGGACCAAGCAGCCATCGCCGAAATCCGCGCTGCCGCGCCGTTGGTGATCAATCTCGCCGGAAAAACCGACATCGGCCAGCTCGCGGAAGTCGCACGACGGTCCATCGGCGTGGTCGGCAATGACACCGGCCCGATCCATATCGCAGCGATCACAGGCGCTCCCACGCTCGTCCTGATGTCAGGAAAAACCGACCCCGCTCGCATGACCCCGCACGGCCCGGATGTCGGCTGGCTGCAAAGCGAGCTACTGGTGGATCTGCTGCCAGAAAAGGTGATGGAATCGATTCGATTACGGAGCGCGGAATTGATTCCGCATCTTCCTTCTTCAGGAATGCGGAATCAATTTCGCACTCCAGCCCTGATTCTCGACCGCGATGGCACGCTAATCGAGCACGTCCCATATTTGGCGGACCCAGCGGACGTTCGCTTGTTGCCGGGAGTGCGTGAGGCCATTTCCGCCGCACGAGAAGCTGGCGTACTTTTATTTCTCCACAGCAACCAATCTGGCATCGGTCGCGGGATGTTCGGAATGGAAGCGGTGGCAGCCTGTAACTTGAAAATGATCGAGCTGCTTGGCTGCGGTCCGGACGTTTTCGAGCGCATCTGCATCGCGCCAGAACATCCCGATGAACCATCGACTTACCGAAAACCCTCCCCTGCCTTCGCGCTGGAAATCATGCGAGATTACAAGCTGGCTCCTGAGGAAATTTATTACATCGGCGATCGTGGCAGTGACTTGGCCACCGCGCATGCCGCTGGAACTCGCGGCGCCGGAGTGGCCACCGGGCTGGATGACTTGCGCGCGGAGCTGCGCGAAATCGGGCTCAGCGATCAGTTCCCGGTTTTCGATTCCCTTCACGCTGCGATTTGTTCTGCGTTATCGCAAATAAAGATTCCTTCGTGAGGAATGAAATGTAGCGAAAAATTTCATCCTCTCCGAGTCCTTCGACAACGCAGAAAAACGGAAATTGACCATTTTTCTGACCAATTCTACCCTACCCCCATGAAAACAGCGGAAGTTATCACCCGAAAAATCCCCATCTCCGAGTTCAAGACCCACTGCACCGAGTTACTCCGCAGTGTGGAAAACGGCGGACCACCCATCCAGATCACCCGCCACGGCAAAGTCATTGGTAGGTTCACGAAGGAAGAGGGCACCCAACCCCAATCCGTGGCCGAGTGGATCGGAAGCGGGCGCGGAACCGCCACATTTTCCCCGGACTACGATCCCGAGGCACCCGCCTTCGACTACGATGATTGGGAAATGCACAAAGAGTAACCCATGGCCGAACAATACCTCCTGGATACCTGCGCTTGGCTTGACCTGAAATTGGCTCCCCATCTGGTCAATCAAAAGACCGTGGAAATCGCACGGACACAGAACATCCTTCATTTGGCCTCCATCAGCCTCATGGAAGTGACCAGAAAATCCGCGACAGGGCTTCTCACCCTCAATGAGCCCATAGCCCGATGGCTGGAGAGCGCTACCAGCCCGAAAGCGATCCGCCTTCTGGAAATCACGACCGACATCGCCATCGACGCCTACTCGCTGCCTGGAGAATTTCACAAAGACCCTGCGGATCGCCTCATCGTCGCAACTGCCAGGGTTCATCAACTCACCATCATCACCTGTGATCGCAAGATCCTCGCTTACCCCCACGTCCGAACCCTGAGTTCCCGCTGATATGCTCATCGAACCGATCGTCCGGGAACCGTATCACGCGGAAGCATGTGCGACGGCCACCGCCGCCGGGGACAAGGAAACCCTCGCCGCCCAGAAAGCGGAGATCAACGCTCTCGTCCACCAGCTCTTCCACCTCACCCCCGCTGAGATCGCGCTGATCGAGGGGACTTAAACCCTCTGGTGAGTGAAGGCTTATTTTGCCGCTTGGCTCGAATAAATACGAACTTCACAAACCTTAAATTTGTTTTCAGCGTCACGCACTGCCTACGAAAATGACCCTGAACAATCAGAAAGAGCAATTCAGTGCTGCGTATGCGAGGGCGGTCGCCAGTGTCGTGGGACTCAACGTGTCCAAGTGTGAGGTGGACGACGACAGTATCGACATCACTCTGGGACGTACGGGCGGCTTGGCTGAAAAAATCGATATTCAACTGAAATGCACGGCTGACTCCCTTCCGGCAGAAGGGGATCTGAAATTCCCATTGAAGCTGAAAAATTATGAGGATTTGTCCCGCCCGACGATCATGCCCCGCATCTTGGTGGTGCTTTATGTCCCCGAAGAGTGCGAACAGTGGATGGAAATTTCCCCGGAACGGGCAATCCTTAAACATGCGGCATGGTGGCTGAGCTTGGAAAATGCCCCCTCCACTGAAAATGAAAAATCGGTGACGCTCACGATTCCCCGTAAAAATCTTTTTACCCCGGCGATTCTCATCGATTTACTGAACCAAACCCGAGAGAAATTCATCCGGCTATGACAGGAAGCTCCCACCAGATCCGTCACATTACAGCCCACGATGTCGCGGCGTATGTCCGCTCGATGGGCTGGTCGTGTCTTGGCAGCTATGGACGAGATGCGAGTGTTTTTGGACAAAACGACCACACTCTCTTGGTGCCATTGGCAAGCGACCTTGCCGATTACGGAAGGCGGATGCAGGAGATCGTATCGAATCTCGCGAAATTCGAGAAGCGCTCACCGGATTCCATTCTCCGAGACCTTGCCTATGCATCTTCGGATGTCTTACGAATTCGACTTGAAAACCCCTTATTCGACGACGGGGAGGTAACCCTGAATCATGGAATCCTGCTGTTTGATAATGCGCAAAAAATGGTTCATGCAGCCGCTCGTTCCGCGCTTTCACCCAAAGCCTACCATCTGGCGCGAGCCGGCACGCAGGCGGAGAGTTTCCTCAAAACCGTCAAACTCGGCCAAACAGAGATCGGCAGTTATATTCTGACAATCATTTTTCCAGTGACGCCAGATTTGTTGGAGTCAGAAGATAGTGAATCCGCTCTGCCATTCGAGCGCAAGGTCACCCTCAGTCTGGCCACCGGGCTGAATTCGCTGGAATCCGCAGTCCGCTTGCAAGTGGCAAAACCTTCGCTGGAACCTTTTCTTGAATCCATCAATCACGGAGTGAGTGCGAACCTTTGCGAGGCTCTTTCCAATATTGGTGAAGGAACGGATGGAACGGTGGTGGATACTCAAATCACTTGGGCTCGCAACCGCAGTATCCCAGAACTAGTTACCAAAGCTCGCTTCCAGGACAGCGATTTCTCGTATCTCCGCTCAGCGGCGACGCAGCTCAAGGAGCAAGCTTGGGATGACAACCTCGTGATTACAGGCCCGGTGACGCGGATTGAAAGTGATAAGGCTCTTTTTGGCGGTGAGGTGTACATTTACGCTCTGGTAGGGGAATCACCTAGGCGGGTAAAAGTGACGTTGAACAAAGACCAATATAAACAAGCCAATGAAGCGCATCTAGCCGGACAAGACATCGAAGTTGGAGGGATGCTGCAGAAATCTGGCAAGTATCTCACTATAGACAGTCCGACCTCGTTTGCCGTGTTGAAGTCTGAAGACTAAACCCGCCGCCGCCCTCAAGAAAAACATCATTGCCCAATGCATCCACGGCGTGGATCTGGATTCCGGCGCGGTGGACATCTCCAGCCGACGCTCCGGCAGGCAAGAAGCCCACCGAACCAGACCAGCTTCCAGCCTTTCTTACGATCCAAGATTTTCGATTCCCTTCACGCCGCGATTTGTTACCTCTTCGCGCCCAAGTGACCACCGACGACCCAGCCAGCCGCGTGTTTGATTTTTCCGCCGCGCTCGCCCTCCGCCAGCAAGCGGCCGCAGAGGGCCGTCGTGTGGTGCTGACGAATGGCTGCTTTGATCTGCTGCATCGCGGCCACATTTCCTACCTCCAGCAATCCGCCGCGCTCGGTGATCGGTTGTTTGTGGCAGTGAATAGCGATGCTTCCGTGCGCGAGTTGAAAGGCCCGGATCGCCCGCTCAATTCCGAACTAGACCGCGCCTACGCTCTCGCCGCGCTGCGCTGCGTGGATGCGGTGTTCATTTTTCCCGGACCGCGGCTGGATGCGGAAATCACCGCGCTCAAGCCCGACGCCTACACCAAAGCCGGCGATTACACGCTGGAAACTCTCGACCCCGGTGAACGCGCGGCGCTGGAATCCGCCGGAACCGCCATTCACCTCATGCCCTTCGTGGCAGGCCACTCCACCACCTCACTCATCGAACGTGCAGCCCAACGATAAAATCCTCGTCACCGGCGGAGCCGGCTTCATCGGCAGCGCTCTCATCTGGGAGCTCAACTGCCGTGGCTTTGAAAACATCCTCGTCACTGACGTGCTCGGGACCGACGAAAAATGGCGCAATCTCGTTCCGCTGCGTTTCGACGACTACCTCGATGCCAGTCAGTTGCTCGGCCTTTTGGAAACTCCCGCCCTGCAGGAGATTCGCTGGATTTTCCATCTCGGCGCGTGTTCCGCCACCACCGAGCGCGATGCCTCCTATTTGATGGAGAACAATTTCCAATACACCTGCCGCCTCGCCGAGTGGGCGCTCGCGGGGAAAAGACGCTTCGTTTACGCCTCGTCCGCAGCGACTTATGGCGATGGCAGCCGTGGCATGGACGACGGCCACGAAGCCATCGAATGCCACCGCCCGCTGAATATGTATGGATATTCCAAGCACCTTTTCGATCTCCACGCGAAACGCCGTGGCTGGCTCGACCGCATTGTGGGACTCAAGTATTTCAACATCTTCGGCCCCAACGAGGACCACAAAACCGACATGCGCTCAGTCGTCCACAAGGCCTACGCGCAAATCCGCGAGCACGGCAGCGTCCAGCTTTTCAAGAGCCATCACCCGGATTTCCGCGATGGCGAGCAGCAGCGGGATTTCCTCTACGTGAAAGACGCCGTGAACGCGACGCTGCACCTCGCGGGAAACCCGGAGGCCGCAGGCATTTTCAACGTCGGCTCAGGCATCGCATCGACATGGATCGAGCTAGTGACGCCGATATTTCACACGCTGGAACTGCCGGTGAAAATCGAGTTTATCGACATGCCCGAGGTGCTGCGCGGGAAATATCAGTATCGCACGCTCGCCGACATCAGCCGCCTCAAGGCTTGCGGATGGGCCGCACCTGAATTCACACTGGACTCCGCCGTGCGAGATTACGTCGGCAATTATCTCATCCACGATCATCGTCTCGGCGATTGAGCCCATGCCCATCCCATCACTCCAAGACTCCATCGCGGAACTCCAGGCCGTGCTCGCCGCTTCTGTTGCGCTTGAAGACGCCGTGGCTGCCGTTGGTTCCGCCATCGTCGAAAGTTTAAAACACGGCGGAAAACTCATGACCTGCGGCAATGGCGGCAGCGCGGCGGACGCCATGCACCTCGCCGAAGAACTCGTCGGCCGCTACCACCTCGAACGCCGCGCACTCGCCGCGATCTGCCTGAATGCCGACCCGACCGCCATCACCTGCATTTGCAACGATTACGGCTACGAGAATGTGTTTTCCCGCGGCATCGAAGCACTCGGCAAGCCCGGCGACGTGCTCGTCGGCTTCACCACCAGCGGCAACAGCGTGAATGTGATCCGCGCCTTCGAGGCCGCGAGGAAACTCGGCGTCATCACCGTGCTGCTCGCCGGAAAAGACGGCGGCAAGTCACGCGGAACTTGCGATCACGAAATCATCGTCCCATCCAACAACACCGCCCGCATTCAGGAAGTCCACACGCTGGTGCTCCACCAATGGCTGGAAGCGATCGATGCGCAGGATTGGAACTGATCCCACTCGGAAACCCATGACGAACTCCCAAATCCTCGCCGCACTTCCCGGGCTGAAAATCCTCATCGTCGGCGATGTGATTCTCGATCATTACATTTGGGGCGACGTGCATCGCATTTCGCCGGAAGCACCCGTGCCGGTGGTCCATGCCACTCACGAGACTCACACCGCTGGCGGCGCGGCCAATGTCGCCCTCAACCTCGCATCGCTCGGAATGCCGGTGAGCCTTGTCGGCGCGCTGGGAGAAGACGCTTCTGGAAAATCTTTGCTCAATTTGCTCAGCGGCGCGGGCATCGATACCGGTCTGTGCGAAATCGCGCCGACTCGCCCGACCATCGTCAAAACCCGCGTCGTCGCCCGCAACCAGCAGCTCTGCCGCATCGACCACGAAGCCGCCAGTAGCGCTTACGAACTCGATGCCACGCCCGCGCTAATGGCTGCGCTGGCCGTTTCCGATGCGGTGATCGTCTCGGATTATGCCAAGGGCGTGATTTCCCAGACCTTGCTGGATTCCTTGATTTCAGAAGCGCGGCGACTCGGGAAGATCATCGCTCTCGATCCGAAACCCGCGCGCCAGCTCGCGTTTCGCGGCACCAGCCTGATCACGCCGAACCGCCACGAGGCGTTGCAACTCGCCGGTCTGCCCGAGCCAGAATATGGCACGCCCTACCCGCTGGATGAAGTTTGCGCACGCATCCACGCTCACCACGCGCCAGATGTCTTGATCGTCACGCTCGGCGCGGACGGCATGGCCATCTCCAGCGGCGGAAAAGTGGACCACATTCTGCCCACTCGTGCTCGCGAGGTTTTCGACGTCTCTGGCGCAGGCGACACGGTCATCGCCACACTCACCGCCGCGCTCGCCGCTGGCGCATCTCCCCGCGATGCCGCCTCATTCGCCAATACCGCAGCGGGCATCGTCGTTTCCAAAATGGGCACAGCGACGCCGACGCCTGCCGAGATTTTGTCAGCTTAGTTTTTCCTGAATTCGGAAATGAGAACCACGGAATACACAGAGCACACGGAGGTGAAAAGTCTCGGATTTGTAGTTTTTGCGGAGGGCTCCGGGCAGGATGCCCGTGCCACGGTGGCGCGGGCATCCTGCCCGACGCCTCATTTCTTCACCGCACAGTGCATTCCGTTGTGAAATCATCCTCATAGTTTTTCCATGTCCGCACCTCATTTCATCCAAGACTCCACTGCGCGAGAACTCATTCTGCGCGTGTTGCGAGAGAATTTTCACCTCTACGTCGGGCGCTACGTCACGGCCTTTATTCTGATGGCTTGCGCGGCTGCTGCCACTGGCATCTCGGTTTTCCTGATGCGCGACATCGTGCGAGTGGTCTTCACCCCGGCTGCCAAAGTGACTGGCAATATCGAGCTTCCCAGCGCACTGGCATCCGCCAAAGCCACGTGGCTGGATGGCTTGCTGGAGTCGTTTCTCGGCGCAATGCAGCCCGGCATGACGATGGTCATCGGCGTCGCGATCTCCATCGTCGTCGTCTTCGCAGTGAAAGGTCTCTCGCAATACGGCTCAAACGTCATTTTATCAAAAATCGGCAACAACATCGTCGCCCGCCAACAACACCGACTCGGCAATCACATCCTCGATCAGCCGCTCGCTTTTTTTGTGCATTTCCCATCCAGCGATCTGATCACGCGCACTTCGCACTCCGCGAACGCCGCCCGCGAGGTGATGAACTTGCTGATGATGCGCGTGCAAGATGTCTTCACGGCTTTTGCTCTGCTCGCCTCGATGTTTGTGCTCGATTGGCGGCTGTCACTCGGCGCGATTTTTGTGATGTCGCCGGTAGTGATCGCGCTGGGGAAAATCATTCGTCGCATCAAGAAGGTGGCGAACATGGAGTTTATGGGCTTCATCCAGATCGTTTCCGCGATTCAGGAAGCCATTCTCGGCAATAAGCTCATCAAGTCTTACACGCTGGAGCCGCACATGCGCGGCCGCTTCGAGGAGGCCATCAGCGGGGTGGAAATGCGTGCTAACAAGCTGGCCACCGTCTCGAACCGCACCAGCCCGATCATGGAATTTATGGGCGGCCTCGCGGTCGCTTTCATCGTCGCTTACGGCGGCTACCGCAATATCATGCTCGGCCAGAGCGCAGAGTCGCTCATCGCATTTCTCACCGCGCTACTGCTCGCTTACGAGCCGATCAAGCGCATCGCGCGCATGAACGTGAACTTGCAAACGGCGCTCGTCGGCGTGCGCATGCTCTACAACGTGCTGGATTCCGATCACCGCATCGAACAAAGCCACACAGCCAAACCGCTCGTCATCACCAACGGCACCGTGGAACTGCGCGACGTTTCGTTTTCCTATCTCCCCGATCAGCCAGTGCTGCGCGACGTCTGCCTCACCTGCCCAGGCGGAACGGTCAGCGCACTCGTCGGTCCATCTGGCAGCGGTAAATCCACCATTCTCAATCTCATCGAGCGATTTTATGCACCCAACATTGGCCACGTCTGGATCGATGGCCAAGACCTCGCCGACGTCACCATCGAGTCGCTGCGCAGCCAAATGTCACTCGTCAGCCAAGACACGTTCTTGTTCTCAGACACGATCCGCAACAACATCCGCCTCGTCCGCCAAGAAGCCACCGATGCCGAAGTGGAAGCCGCCGCCCGCGCCGCGTTTGCTCATGACTTCATTTTGGAGAAACCAAATGGTTACGACACACTGGTCGGCGAAAACGGCACCAACCTCTCCGGCGGACAGCGCCAGCGCATTTCCATCGCCCGCGCATTTCTCAAAGACGCACCCATTTTGCTACTCGATGAGGCCACCTCGGCGCTCGATAGCGAGTCCGAATTAGAGATACAGCAAGCCTTTGACCGCCTAATGCAAGGCCGCACCACCATCGTCATCGCCCACCGATTTTCCACCATCCGCAACGCCACCACCATCCACGTCCTGCAAGATGGCAACCTCGTCGCCAGCGGCAGCCACGACGCACTCATCCAAGATCAAACCGGGCTGTATGCGTATCTCTACCGCCTGCAATATGCCGAAGGAAAGTTTGCATAAGTCCTCTTGATGCTCATTTGATTCATCCATCACGCACCGCTCATGAAAGCCGTCATTCTCGCCGGGGGACTCGGGACTCGCATCTCCGAGGAAACCCACCTCAAGCCAAAGCCGATGATCGAAATCGGCGGCAAACCCGTGCTCTGGCACATCATGAAACTCTACTCCGCTCACGGCGTGAATGACTTCATCATCTGTTGCGGCTATAAGGGCTACATCATCAAGGAATACTTCGCGAACTACTTCCTGCACATGTCGGATGTCACATTTGACATGCAGAACAACCAGATGGAGGTCCATCAACACAACGCGGAACCGTGGCGCGTCACCCTCGTCGATACCGGCGATGAAACTCTAACTGGCGGGCGACTCAAGCGCGTGGCGGCTTACCTGAAGGACGAACGAGCCTTTTGTTTCACTTACGGCGACGGCGTGGCAGACATCGACATTACCGCTCTCATTGACTTCCACCACAGCCACGGACTCAACGCCACCGTCACCGCAGTGCAGCCGCCCGGACGTTACGGCGCTCTCGAAATGCATGGCAATCAAGTCACCGGTTTCGCCGAAAAACCGCGCGGTGATGGTGGATTCATCAATGGCGGATTTTTTGTGCTATCTCCAGCCTGCATCGATCTCATCCACGGCGATCAGTGCTCTTGGGAAAACGAGCCGCTCGTGGAGCTCGCGAAATCCGGGCAACTCGCGGCATTCACGCATCAAGGATTTTGGCAGCCGATGGATACGCTGCGCGACAAAAACCACCTCGAACATCTCTGGGATTCCGGCAAGGCTCCTTGGAAAATTTGGTAAATGAAAATGATGACCCACTGGCAGGATCAAGCGGTGTTTCTGACCGGCCACACGGGCTTCAAAGGCTCTTGGCTCGCACTCTGGCTGCACGCGCTGGGCGCTCGCGTCCACGGCTACGCGCTCGATCCGCCGACGACGCCTTCGTTTTACGAGGTCTGCTCCGTCGCCGAAACGCTCGCCGCCGAAACGCGTGAAGACTTGGCCGATCTGGAAAATCTCACTCAAGCGATGGCAGCCGCTCAGCCCGAAGTGGTCTTTCATTTGGCGGCCCAACCGCTTGTCCGCGCGAGTTATGCCGACCCGCTGGGAACTTTCACTACCAACATTCTGGGCACCGCTCATGTCCTGCAGGCAGTGCGCTCGGTTCCCTCGGTCAAAGCTGTGGTCATCGTGACCACTGATAAAGTTTACCAAAACCATGAATGGGTTCATCCCTATCGTGAGGACGATCCGCTGGGCGGGCACGATCCCTACAGCGCCAGCAAGGCCGCCGCAGAAATCATCACCGCATCCATGCGCGACAGCTTTTTCGCCGCGTCTGAGGTGCGGATCGCCACCGCACGCGCTGGAAATGTCATCGGTGGCGGAGATTGGGCAGCCGACCGATTGGTGCCGGATTGTTTGAAGTCGTTTGCTGCTGGCGAGTCGGTGAGTCTGCGTTACCCGCATGCGGTGCGTCCGTGGCAACATGTGCTAGAGCCACTCGCAGGTTATCTATCACTGGCATCGGCGCTGCTCGGAGATCGCGGCAAAAGCCTCGCGAAAGCATGGAACTTCGGCCCCGATCCCATGGACAACGCGGCTGTCGGGGATGTGGCCAAACGTTTGGCCAAACGCTGGGGAGGAAACGCGGGAGTCGTTTTCGAGTCTTCAACCGATCATCCGCACGAGGCAGGATTGCTCACTTTGGACAATTCCGCAGCACGCCACCATCTCGGCTGGCTACCGCGCTGGCGACTGGACGAGGTACTCGCTCACACGGTGTCATGGCAGAAGAATTGGCTCGCTGGCGAGTCGATGCGAGATTTCAGCCTCAGCCAAATCCAAGCCTATCAAGCGACTTCCACGCCATGAGCACGCGCTTCGAGATCATGGTAACGCCACTTTCGGGACTGCACGTCTTGTGCCGAAAACCCATTGGTGATCATCGCGGCTGGCTAGAGCGCCTGTTTTGCGTGTCCGATCTGAGTCCCGTGATTGGCGAGCGAAGCGTTGTGCAAATCAACCGCACGCACACCGCTTCGCGAGGCACGGTGCGCGGCATGCATTTCCAAAACGCACCGCATGCAGAAATGAAACTCGTCTCCTGTCTGCGCGGCGAGGTCTTCGATGTCGCCATCGACCTGCGCCCGGAATCGCCAACTCATCTGAAATGGCATGCGGAAATCCTGAGCGGCCAGAATCACAAAACACTGGCGATTCCCGAAGGATTTGCTCACGGTTTTCAGACGCTTACCGACGATTGCGAGATGCTCTACCTTCACACCGCCGCCTATCATCCGTCCTCCGAAGGCGGACTGAATCCTTGCGATCCAGCACTAGCTATCAATTGGCCGCTGCCGATTTCCGAGATTTCTGAGCGGGATTCCGCGCACTCATTCGTTTCCACGTCATGAACTGCCGTCATTGTCATCACTCGCTCACGGTGCCGTTTCTCGATCTTGGTGCCGCACCGCCATCGAATGATTACCTCACTCACGAGGATCTCACGCGGGGCGAAATTTACTACCCTCTCAAAGTGATGGTCTGCGACCAATGCTGGCTGGTGCAGACGCTCGACACCGCCGATGCCTCAGATTTGTTCGACGATGATTACGCTTACTTCAGCAGCTTCTCCGCGAGCTGGCTGCGCCACGCCCAGAGTTATGTGGAGAACATGCGCGCACGCTTCGGACTCAACGATTCCTCCCATGTCGTGGAAGTCGCAGCAAACGACGGCTACCTGCTGCAATATGTGAAAAGCCGTGGCATCCCTTGTACTGGCGTCGAACCGACGGCCAGCACCGCCGCCGCAGCTCGCGCGAAAGGAATACCCATCATCGAGTCATTTTTCGGCGTCACACTCGCTCAACAAATGGTGCGCGATGGCATGCAGGCGGATTTAACTGCCGCAAACAACGTGCTCGCCCACGTGCCGGATATCAATGATTTCGTCGCTGGCTTCGCTCACCTTCTCAAGCCGGAAGGAGTCGCGACTTTCGAGTTTCCTCATTTGCTCAATTTGATCGATCACAACCAGTTCGACACGATCTATCACGAGCATTTTTCCTACCTGTCACTGACCGCCGTAGAGAAGATCTTTTCGGCGAATGGGCTGCTCCTTTTTGATGTGGAGGAAATCCCGACCCACGGCGGCAGCCTGCGCGTTTTCGCCTGTCGCGCCGACTCATCGCATCACCTGCTACAAGCGACAGTGCGCGAAATTTTGGATCGCGAACAAGCGGCAGGTCTCACCCACGCAGAAACTTACACCTCGTTTCAATCCCGCGCCGATCGGGTGAAGGACGATTTCCTCGCCTTTCTCATTGAGGCAAAACGCACTGGAAAATCCGTCGCCGCATACGGTGCCGCCGCAAAGGGCAATACGCTAATGAACTACGCGGGCGTCCGACCGGACCTCATCGCCTTTGTGGTCGATCGCAACCCCGCCAAGCAGGGAAAATTCATGCCCGGCAGCCGCATCCCCATCGTCGATGAATCGCGCATCCACGAGCAGAAGCCGGATTACATCATCATCTTGCCTTGGAACCTGCGTGAAGAAGTCATCAGCCAACTCGCCTATGCGCGCAATTGGGGTACACAATTCGTCACCGCCGTTCCAGAACTCCTGATTCAATGACCCGAATACACTACACCAGGCCTTCGATCACTGCGTTGGAAATCGAATATGCAACAGATGCCGCCGCTAATGGCTGGGGGCCAAACTGTTACGAATATATTCACCGATTTGAAAAAGCATTCGCCTTCCACCTTGGCGTGCGCCATGCAATCGCAACGTCGAGTTGTACCGGTGCGCTGCACATGGGCATGGCCGCGCTCGGCATCGGTCCGGGGGACGAGGTGATCCTCGCCGACACCAACTGGGTGGCCACGGTCTCCCCGGTCGCCCATCTCGGAGCCAAGCCGATCTTTATCGATATTTTGCCGTACTCCTGGTGCCTAGCACCGGATCTTGTCGAGGCCGCCATCACCCCCCGAACCAAAGCGATCATCGCTGTGCATCTCTATGGGAATTTGTGTGAAATGGAACGGCTGCTGGAAATCGGAAAACGCCATGGTATTTCCGTGATCGAAGATTCAGCAGAGGCCCTCGGCTCTGTCTATCACGGGCGGCCAGCCGGTTCGATGGGGCGTTTCGGGGCTTTTTCTTTTCATGGCACGAAAACCATCACGACTGGCGAGGGCGGCATGTTTGTGACGAATGACGACGAGCTTTACGAAACCGTCCTGACACTCTCCAACCATGGAAGAACACGCGGACAGACGCGAGAATTCTGGCCTGACATGGTGGGGTTCAAATACAAGATGTCCAACATTCAGGCTGCCATCGGCTGCGCCCAACTCGAGCGCATCAAGCCCATCGTCCACCGCAAACGCGAAATCTTGGCCCGCTACCGTGCCGCGCTTGAGGATCCCGGAGTCTGCTGGATGAACCCGGAACCGGAAGGCACCGTTAACGGCGCATGGATGCCAACGGCGTGTTTCGACTCAAGCACAGGCGTGACCTTCGATGCACTCAAAAAGGTTCTCGCCGATCATTCGATTGATGCGCGCACGGTGTTCCATCCGCTATCGTCCACCGGACTCTTCGGCGACGCCTGCGGACATCCGGTGGCGACCGCGTTTCCCGAACGCTCGATCAATCTACCGAGCTATCCTGACATGGCTGATGATGACGTGGATCGCGTTGTTAAAATCATCACAAACATGCTTTCCAAATGACCTCGACCGCCGATTTCATCTTCTGGGGAAGCGCCGGCCATGCCATGGTGTTGGCAGATGTGGTGCGCTCTGCGGGCGGGCGGATTCTGGCCTTGTTCGACAACAACAACGAGGCCAAACTGGCGCTCGATGGGGTGCCTTTATTTGCCGGGGAAGCCGGATTCAACGATTGGTTGCGCGACCACGATGGAGACATGCCTGCAGCCGCAGTCGCGATCGGCGGACACCGGGGAGAGAACCGTGTGGCAATTCTACGCATGCTCGAATCGCATGACATTTCGACCCCAGCGCTGGTGCATTCACAGGCCGTCGTGAGTCCGCAGGCGCAGGTCGGCGGGGGATCTCAGGTATTGGCCATGGCGGTAGTTGCAGCCGGAGCAAGGCTCGGCAAGGGAGTGATAGTGAATCACGGCGCGATGGTGGATCACGAATCGGTGCTTGGCGACGGTTGCCACATCGCACCGGGAGCCGTGCTTTGCGGATGCGTCGAGCTCAGTCATTATGTCTTCATCGGCGCGGGAGCCACGGTCCTGCCAAGATTGCGCATTGGCGCGAACACCATCGTCGGCGCCGGATCGGTGGTGACCCGGGATCTTCCGGCGAATTCCGTGGCGTTCGGCACACCTGCAAAAATCCAGAATTACAGATTATGAACACACCAGAAAACCAGAATGCGGCTGGATGCCCGCACGAGACTTTCCGCAAGGAAAACGAGCAGTCCATCGCGAAGCTCGGGGCGGATGAGGCACTGGCGAAGAAGACAACCGAATGGATGATTCACGCCAACAGCCACCGCTATTCATATCACTTTGAATGGCTCGGACGCCCCATCATCCAATACCCGCAGGACATCGTCGCGATGCAGGAACTCATCTGGAAAATTCAGCCGACGCTAATCATCGAAACCGGTATAGCTCACGGCGGCTCGCTGATTTTTTCAGCGTCCATGTTGGAACTCAACGCCGCTTGCGGCGGTTTCGCCAACGCGAAGGTGCTCGGAATCGATATCGATATTCGCGAGCACAACCACGAGGCCATTCTCCAGCACCCTGTGTCGCGGCGGATCGAAATGATCCAGGGGTCGAGCATTTCTGATGAAATAATCAGCCAAGTGCGCGCCCGCGCGCAGGGTGAGGAGCGTGTACTAGTCTGCCTCGACAGCAATCACACCCATGAACATGTGCTGAAGGAATTGGAAGCCTACGCCCGTCTCGCCACTGTCGGAAGCTACTGTGTGGTTTTCGACACCATCATCGAAGATCTTCCCGCCGAAATGTTCCCTGACCGGCCCTGGGGACCGGGCGACAACCCGAAGACCGCTGTTTACGAATTCTTGAACAAGCATAAAGAATTCGAAATCGATCATACGATGGATCACAAACTCCTTATTAGCGTAGCTCCAAATGGCTATCTGCGCCGCACTCGCTAATACCCGGTCATGAAGCCTGCTGTAACGATTGGGGTGCCCGTTTACAACGAGGAGAAATACCTTGAAGAAACCCTTCGCTCTATAAGTAGGCAAACATACCCCGAAATTCGCATCATTGTATCTGACAACGGATCGATGGATCGATCAGGTGAAATCATCGCGGCGTTCGCCAAGCAAGATTCACGTTTCGTGGCATGCACCCAGAAAGATGTTCTGAGCGCAGTCGGAAATTTTTTATTCCTCTTAAACTCAGCAGAAACGCCGTACTTTATGTGGCTGGGGGGGCATGATCACATTAACGATCAATATGTTGAATGTTGTGTGACTGCTCTCGAAAAACATCCCTCATCTTCGTTTGCCTCGGGACTTATTCATTGGCAACGGGAAATGGATGGGCCATACATAGAATGCAATGAGGCGCTTAACACACTGCACATGCCACCTCGCATGGCGATTCTCACTTGGCTATGGAGTTTCTATTCTTGCTTTCAAGTCTATGGAGTACATCGAACAGCTATTTTGCGTGAAGTCGGAGTAAACTCGTTCTACAGCCCAGACATCGCCATGATGTCAGATATACTGATACGGGGTAGCGCCGTATTTTGCGGGGATGCCATTTACTATGCGACACGCAATCGTCCTGATGAATCCACCAAAAATCAAATTCGGCGATACGCAGAAATGGGGATAAGTGATGCGGACTTGGAATATCTGAAGCGGCCCGATGCAAGAATTGGCCGTTTTTTTGCTCCCTGCCGTGATCATATACTTAGGTCGATCTCTAAAACAAACTGGTCTTGGTCGCAAAAACGATGGACCGCTAGAGAGGTGCGTCGTGTCTTTGCCAAGCGCATGAACTATGTGATACCATCATGACTTCTCTAAGTGTGATCCTGCCCACACTGAACTGCGCGGAAATGATCTCCGCTCATATTCAATCCATGGAGCCATGGTTGGATTTAGCCGATGAAATCATCGCAGTGGATAGCGACTCAGAAGATGGAACTCCTGACATCATTCGAAAATCGATTCGCCACCCTAAGCTGCGGCAACTGAACCATCCACGCGGACTCTATCAGTCATGGAATCATGCGATCTCGGAAACGACAGGTAAATGGATTTATCTCTCCACGATCGGAGACAGTATCACCAGAGAGCAAATTGAGCACCTGATCCTTGCGGGTGAAGCGCTGAAAGCGGACGTGGTGGTGAGTCCACCCAAATTTGTCTTTGATGCCCAAGTCACGATGGAAGCTCCCATTTGGCCAGTTCATCGCATATTGGAGTTCTACAACATTCATCAACCTTTCGTAATCTGCCCACTGGCCGCATTTGTTCACGCAGCGATTTTCAGCCATCATTCAATCATAGGAAGCTCTGCAAGTAACATTTATCGAGGTGAACATTTGCGCAAACGACCTTTTCCTACTGAGTTCCAGATGGCCGGAGATACTAGCTGGGCGATACGCTACGCGCTGGAGACTCGTTTTTGCTACACGGCAAAAGTGGGTTCTGTTTTCCGTTTTCACTCAGAAACCTACACTTCCTTAGACCCACAAATGAACCTGCGCATGATCCATGCGCTGCACGAAGAGTGCATACAAGGTGTGCGGAAAAACTGCGCTAGAGACAATGAAGTGCTTATGGATCTGCTCGGCGATGTGCTTCCGCTCAAACTGGATGATCAGAGAGCCTCTGCGGATTGGAAGCTTGCGAAACGATCCAGCATACTACCTTGGTATCTCCGTCCCGCAGCGATTCAATGCCATCAAAGGCGCAAAACATTTCGTAAAGAACTCTCGCGAAAGACTGCATATTTGGAAACCGCGCTTAAATTGCTACCTCTCGAAGTGCTATCCTGAGCTCATCAGGTCATCGCGCCAGCATCTTGCCCGCTACCTGCCCACTCACGCAATCGCTCGCGAAAACGTGCGTTGGAATTCTCGCGGCGGAAGTCCTCCCAGTGCGGTGGATTTGCGGCTCTCCAAGCGCTGGGATCCGCCAAAATCGGCACTAGCGCACTGCGAAGTGCCTCAGGATTTCCGGGTGTCACCACCGCGCCTAATTTGTAACGGCGGGTGCGCGATGCCATGAGGTGTCCGTCTGCTACTACGACGGGACGCTCGAAAAACGCCGCTTTTGCGAGGGTGTTGCTGCTGTGCGGGCTGTCACGATAAACAGCCCACAGCACATCACAGACCTGAACCAGTGCGTTGTAAGAGGTTTCCTCCGGGATGCGTTCCGGGTGAAATAGGATCCTTGAATCTTCGGCGACGGCTCGCTTGATCATTTCTTCTTCCGCTGGCGCGAATTCCTGCCAGCGACAGGAACCGGCGAGAAGAAAAGTAACATCAAGCTCGGGCACTGAGCGTGCAAACTCGATCATTTCCGCCACGCCCTTGCTGGGACGCAAGTGTCCTAACAGCCCCAAAACAGGACGAGTCTTGGGCACAAGCCCCAGCTTTTCAGGCAGAGGATCATTTTCCGCTGTGCTGCAATCCGTGATATCCGGCAGAAGCACCACTTCTTTCCCGCTGTAGGAACTGACTGTCGCCATCATCGCCTCGTCCAGCATGAAGATCGTGTCGAGAAGTGGCTGTTTGAGTAACTCCTCGACCTTTTGCCTCACCTTGCACTGAAGCAGATGTTTTCCGGCATGAAAAAGTGACGCTTGCACATAAAGCCCGGCGGACGGAAGGCCGAGTGTGGAAATGATGCGGGTGGACAGCTTCGATTGATTCTCATGAAAACAGCCGAAAAAAATACGGGAGCAGCGGATGTCATGGGTGGATTCTGCCAGACGCACCACGGCTGCGATCTCACGTGCAAACAGCCATCGCGCAAAAGGCATCCCAAAGTACTGCCGTTGCTTCATCCATTGGATGGTTGGAATTTTCCGCCAAATGACACACTCCGGCATCGGAGAGAGAGCTGGCGGATCGGGACTGAGCACCAGCACCTTCAGACCCTTCTCGGCAAACGCGAGTGCATATTCCCTGAGATACATCGGATGATGTCCGCTGGTGTTCCAGTCGATGACGATGGTGGCTTCTTCGGGCATGATGTTATAGCGGTTTAGCGATGGCCGTGCAGGCGTACTTTCTGTTTCAATTTTGCGAGCCATTCAAAGGGCCAGCCGAGTGGATCACGCAGGCGCGAATCTCGCCGTGAACGCACTAGCTCAGCAGGAAGCGTGCTTGATTCGTTAGAATTTCGCTCTGCAATCATCTCGGCGAGCTGGGGGAAGGTGGCGTATTTTTCCATCACCAGTCGGCGCGCCTCAATGATTGCGGGCAGGCGTTTTTCATAGGCATCGCTGGCGATCAGCGAACGGATTTGTGATTTTGCGGAGTCGTAATTCCGGATGTCGATCCACACATAACTTTCCTCGGGAAAATACTCGTTGAGGTTGGTGCAGCCGAAGTAGATGGGCAGTGAGTAGCCGAGAAATGCGTCGGCGAGTTTTTCGGTCCAGTGGTGTGGGCTGGAGTGATTCTCGATGACGAGGTGGTAACGATAGGAATCGATGGCGTCCGCCTTGTTGTCGAGGTGACCCATGCCGTAGCCGAAAACATCGAGTTCCGGGAGGTCAGACATTAAGCGTCGGGTGAAATCGAGGCGCAGGGAATGCAGCGTATGGCGCATCGCCTTGGTGGAACAAACGGTGGAAATGGCTTTGGTTTTGTGAGGCGGCGGCATGCTGACGAGATGGTCGTAGCTGCCGCGCTCGTCAGAGCCGCCGTAATACCAGAGCAGCCCGGCTTGGCGGCGAATCACGACAGGATGCTTGACCGCCCATGGTTCCTGACTGGTGAGTACGTGACCGAATTGAGCGAGGAAACTCTTGCCGTAGTAGGTGATCGACGAGGGCTCGCCGGTGATCAGAAGCGTATTCTTGCGTGGGCAGGCTAGTTTTTCTTCGGGAAAATCGCGCGGCAGATCATCATAGACGACCAGCCAGTCGTAATCCCTACACTCGCGGTCGAAGATAAAACCGCAGTTCCCCCAAACTGGCTCGCGGTTCGGAAATCGGCGCAGGTAATCCGTGCCGATGTTGCCGTCAGGTAACTTGATGCGGGAGAGAAATTTGACTCGGATGGGCATGCTCATGCGGGTGGCAGCCACGCGTTGAGAAGCTGCTCAGCGCGTCGAGCGTAGGTGTGATCTTTCATCACCCGCAGCCGCCCGGCGGACATGATTTCATCGGCCCGGGCGGGTTCGTGGAAGAGTGTGCGGGTCTTTTGTGCGAGATCTTCCATGTTGCGATAGGCGATAATTTCCTGATTAGGCACGAAGGAAAGCGATAAATCCGGCGTGAGTGGATAGGTGCCAAGCCCGCCGCTGGCAGGGATTTCATAGGCGCGCAAATTGAGCCCATTCACGGTGTTCGGGGCTTGCAGCAGATTCAGCACGCCTTGGTAGGCACCGTAAATTTGTGCCGAGCCAACCGGCGAAATCCGCCTGCACCGCCAGATGCGCAGCCCCGTATCCGCACCCGGTCCGTAATTTGAAAGCACACCACCCGCATCCACGAATCGCCGCATCGTTTCTTTGCGGCCCGCGGTGTGATTGCCGAGGAAAACCAACCCTTCTCTGCGCTGTGGCCATGGTTTCCCACAGTTGGGAAAACGATCCGGATTCACCGCCAACGGCAGAAAATCCAGCTTCGCTCCGCTGCCATGATATGCTGCCTGCAAAACATCCAAGGTGGCGCTATCAAACGCATGCACGCCATCGAGATTCGGCATCGAGCCAAGTGGCAACGCCGAGATGTGGTCTGCCAGCCACGCGACTAACGCCACGTTTCCGCCTGCGGCACGGCGCAGCTCAGTGGCCGCGTTTTCTGGCAAACCCGCAAAA
>JBGSLX010000024.1:0-2957 GCA_041740475.1 Akkermansiaceae bacterium
CACTGCCGGAGCTCGACCCGCCTGGAAGGAAACCCGGAGCGATGGCATTGCGCGGCACGCCGTGTGGCGAACGCGTGCCCACCAGACCCGTCGCAAACTGATCGAGATTCGCTTTGCCCAGCGGAATCGCACCCGCCGCACGCAGCAGCCGCACCACCTCGGCATCGTCAGTCGGCACAAAAGAATACTCCGGGCACCCCGCCGTCGTCGGCCAGCCAGCGACGTCGATGTTGTCCTTCACCACAAAAGGCACGCCCCACAATGGCAGCGCGCGCGGCATTTTCTCGACCTGAGCCGCCATGTCTAACAACTCGGCTTCTTCCGGTAGATAGATGAACAACGCTGCGTCATCCCAAGCGCGGATTTTCTCGATGATGTCAGCCAGAACCGAACGCGGAGTTTCGCCAGCGGTATATCGTTTTTGAAGGTCAGTAAGAGTCATGAGGTGTGGTGAGAGTCAGGGGAAAATTGTCAATTACGAGCGAGCTTCGACGTGTGGGTAATCCAGGATCAGCGAATCGGTGGTAATGAGGGGCATCCGGTAGAGGCGCGAGGTAGCAATGAGAATGCGGTCGGCAGGGTCGCGGTGAATCGGCTCCAGAAGCGACCATGCTTCCTCAACGATCTCACCGGTAATGGGCAGAAGATTCCAGCCGTTGGTGTGGAGCAAAGTGCGGAACCATGGTTTCCAGTGGCCGCTGATCTCGATTCGCCCGCGCTGTTGGAGGCATGCGACTTCACCGATGGAGATCGGTGAGCACCAAACTTCCGTGTCGGGTTCGGTGATTTGGTGAAGCGCGTCGGTGCTGAGCCGGGAGGGGTCGAGGCTGAAATGCAGCAGCGCGCAGGTGTCGAGTAGGAGATTCATTTCAGCGGATCGAGGGCGTCATTGAGCATGTTCCAATCACTCTCCGGGATGGCAAGTCCTTCGATGGGATGGAGAATCCGCAGGGTTTCCTTTGCCCAGCCGGGTTGAGAACGGTTTTTCGGCCTTTCGCCAGTCGAGTGAAAAGTGCTGTCCTGAATGGAGGAGGGAAAGTGTGGCTGAACCGATGCTGGCAGTGGGTCAGATGGAGGAAATTCAGGCGAAAGATTGTTCTCGAAAATCTGAATGGCTTCTTGAGTCACTGACCGGCGATGAGCTGCAGCAGCGGCCTTTAGGCGTGCGTGAAGCTCAGGCGGGACGTTGCGTATGAGGAGGTCTGGCATGAGGTTCAAATAGCATTTTGATAGCACTATGCAATCGCGCTTTAAGATGTTGCTGAATCGCGATGACTTTGGTTTACCGGACTATCTCTGACGACAGCCAGCGCCTGCCCCGCTTTCACGCTGGAGCCTTCGGTGACGAGCAGCTCGACGATTTCTAGCTCGCTGTCTGTTTCGAGCGGAATTTCCATTTTCATCGCTTCCAGAATCATCACGGCTTGGCCGGAGGAAACGCGTGCGCCGATGGTGGCATTCACTTTCCAGACGCTGCCGCTCACCGGGCTATCGAGCGTGTGGCAGCCGTCTGGGATTGTGATTTCGTCGCTGGTTGGTGTTTCTTCGACGTGTGCGTCCATTGAGATGCCGGCAGCTTCCCAGCGTTGGCGTTCTTCGAGGAAGGCGGCTTGCTGAGTTTTGCGGAAAGCGGCGATTTCCTCGGCATTCGCTTCGAGAAACGCTTCGTATTCCGCGAAACGAAAGACCTTTTCCTCGATCTCCAGCTTGTGGCGACCCAGCGGAACGTCTTCGCGCAGGCGGACGAGTTCATCCGCGGAGACGGGATAAAAACGGAGCTGATCGAAAAAACGCAGCAGCCACGGATTTTCAAAGTCGGCAGTTTTTCGCCAGCGATTCCAGACGGGAATGGTACGACCGGTGAACTGATACCCGCCGGGCCCTTCCATGCCGTAAATGCAGAGGTAAGCACCGCCGATGCCGACCGCGTTCTCGGGCGTCCATGTGCGGGCGGGATTGTATTTGGTGGTGACCATACGGTGGCGTGGATCGAGCGGCGTGGCCACCGGTGCGCCGAGATAGACGTCGCCTAGCCCCATCACGAGGTAGCTGGCACTGAAAAATTTCTGATAAACCACGTCGATGGCATCGAGGCCATTGATGCGGCGGATGAACTCCAGATTGCTCGGGCACCACGGCGCGTCGGGTCGCACGCTTTGCATGTAGCGGCGGATCGCTTCCTGAGTGCTCGGATCGTCCCAGCTCAGCGGCAAATGCACGATGCGTGTGGGCACTTCGATTTCCTCCAAGGGCGGCAGCGCGAGAATCCCCTGCTGGATCGTCGCCCACAGCGCGTCGCGAGAAATCAGCGCCGGATCAAAATGCACCTGCAACGAGCGGATGCCGGGCGTGAGATCGGTGATGCCTGCTATGGCTTGTTCCTTGAGCCATTCATGCACGACGTGGGCCTTGAATCGCAGCTTGAGATCCAGATGGTGCGGGCCGAATTCGATCAAAAAGTAGCGGTCACCCGCACGACGCAACACCACCGCATCATCGCCATCGCCGAAGGAATCGAGGATTGTCGATTGAAGATTGAAGATTGCAGATTGGGGAGAAGGGAGTGTGGAAATTTTTCCTGCGATGAAGTCGTCGAGTGCGGCGGATTGATTGGCGGCCCATGATTCATCGACGGGGATGAAGGTGATTTTGTCGCCGGGGCGGAGTTGGCCGAGTTTCCAGAGTTCCGCATCGACCACCACGCACGGGCAGACGAAGCCGCCGAGACTCGGTCCGTCGGGCCCGAGAATGACGGGCATGTCTCCGGTAAAATCCACCGCACCGATGGCGTAGGCGTTGTCGTGGAGGTTCGATGGGTGCAGCCCCGCCTCACCTCCGTCGGAACGCGCCCACTTGGGTTTCGGCCCGATCAGTCGGACGCCGGTTCTCGCTGAGTTATAATGCACCTCCCAGTCGGTGGCGAAAAAAGTGGCAATGTCTTTTTCGAGGAAAAAATC
>JBGSLX010000025.1:0-2628 GCA_041740475.1 Akkermansiaceae bacterium
GTCGAGCGTGGGATCCACCGTGATGTAATCGCCGATGTAACTGTGCGCTTGGAGTGCGGTGAAAACGCGATCTAGGTCATCGAGCAATTGCTCGCGCTGGTGTGTGTTAGGCGGGTTTTCCGCATCCAACAAACGGCGGCGGATGCGGTAGCGCAGGGCGCGGACCCGTTCTGGCGGGGTGCTGGCTTTGCCATCGCGCGGGTAGCGAGTTTCCACTTCGCTGAGCAGATTTTCGCAGAGTTGGGCGAGCCGTTCTTGGATGTTGCCCGTGCCAGCGTGGCCGAGGAATTCGGGTTCTTTGAGCGCCAGTACGCCAGTTGCCAGACGGATGATCCGGTCGTCTGGGAGCATGCTCGGTCGTGGTGTCCAGCCGATGCGGTCTTCCAAACGCGAGAGTCGCTCGCGGAACGTGGGCTCGACGGTTGGATCATGGAAAAATTGCAAGGCCACCGGCACGAGGTAGGCCTTTTGGTCGGATTTGAGACGTCCGGCGGCCTTGATCAAAATGGAAGCGACGCCTTCGTTGAGCGGGTCCAGCCTGCGGTGATGGTGGTAAATTTCCCCCTCCGGAAACATCACCAGAGGATCGCCGCCTTTTTCCAAAAGAGAGATCGCCGTTTTGATCGCAGAAAGATCCGGTCCATCGCGGTCCACCGAGAAGACTCGCATCGCTTGCAGTGCCCACGCGGTGACGGCGTTGACCTCGAAGATTTCGCGAGCGCCCATGAAGCTGGGGCGCAGCCGATGGCGGTCGCAGAGCTCCATCAGCACGTGCGGATCGGAGTGATCCGAGTGATTGGGTGCGAGAAGCACCGAGTGGCCAGCGGAACAAAGCGCGGCCACGGCATCCATGCCCATCGCTTCGATGTGGGCGATCTGGTATTTGCGGGCGAGATGCACATAGCGGTTCACCAGCAGCCCGAGCGCACGAATGAATCGCTGGTCCTTCGGCGGCCGTTGCTTGTAAGGAAGATCGTTACGCAGTCGGCGCATGTTGAGCGCGAGTATCCGTTCTCAACCGATCAGCGCAAGGATCGGCTGGGGCCAAACGCCAAAAACCAAAGCGGCGACTGTGAGCACCGCGATGCAGTCCCACCTCTTCTCCAATCCGGCATCATCGTGCTGGAACTGTGGCCGGCTGCCGCATTGAATCCGTATGCCGATATCGAGAACCACGAAACCCGCAAAAGTGACGCAATTTGAAAGCGTCGGGAATGCTTTAGCGCGCAGCTTTTGGAATTCAGCAATGTCCTAGGCATCCTCTTTTTTCGATGCTTTTCGACCCATTTCGTTGTTCCTAATTTTTTTTTCGAGTTGAGTCCTCGCACGCCCACTATGAACGCCGTTGAAATCGAAGAAGCCGTCTCACGGCCCGCGGAAATGCCCTTCGATCCAGAAGTTTTTCCCTTCGCGTTTCTGGAGGCGTTCGGAAATAAGGAAACGACCCTCAAGAAACTGCGGAGCGGCGACTCGAACAAGTCCGACATCGGCGGCGTCCTCCAGCGCAGCAACATCCACCTCAAGGTCTGCGCGCCCGGTGAGGTGGGGAAGACCCTGACGGCCTTGCGGGAAAGCCCGGCGACGGCGCGGCTCAAGGCCAAGTTCATTCTGGGCACCGACGGCGAGACCATCGAGGCGGAGAACCTGGCCGATGACGATGAACCCATCGTCTGCGCCTATGCGGAGTTTTCAGACCACTTCGGCTATTTCCTGCCGCTGGCAGGCATCACGACGGTCAAACAGATCCGGGAAAGCTCCTTCGACATCAAGGCCACCGGCCGTTTGAACCGTCTCTACATCGAGCTGCTCAAGGACAACCCGGAGTGGGCCACCGCCGCGCGCCGCGAGGACCTGAACCACTTCATGGCCCGGCTGATTTTCTGCTTCTTTGCGGAGGACACGGACATTTTCCACGGGGAAGGCTTGTTCAGCGACACGGTGGAGCAGATGAGCGCGGGAGATCCGTCCAAGACGGGCGAGGTGATTTCCGAACTCTTCCGTGCCATGAACCTCCCGATCCGGCACGAGGGGAAAATCAGCAATTTTCACCGGGATGCGGCGGGAATCCGCCCTTGGGCGAATGTCTTCCCGTATGTGAACGGCGGGCTGTTCGGCAACGTCAGGCGCGCCGACGTCTCCGTCGGCTTGGCTAATTCAGTGTCTCCCCATTCATATGCCAACGAGGTCGTTGGCGTTCCCAGGGCCAACGAGGACGTTGGCGCTCCCAGCGTCCCCCGCTTCAGCAGGATCGCCCGCGCTTACCTGCTCAAGGTCGGCGAGCTGCCATGGCAGAAGATCAATCCCGACATCTTCGGCTCCATGATCCAGGCCGTGGCGGATGACGAGGAACGCGGCGCGCTCGGCATGCACTACACCAGCGTGCCGAACATTCTCAAGGTGCTCAACCCGCTGTTCCTCGACGAACTGCGCGAGAAACTGGCAGAGGCGGGGGACAACGCCCGCAAGCTGCTGAACCTGCGCCAGCGCATCGCCCGCATCCGCGTCTTCGATCCCGCCTGCGGCTCCGGCAATTTCCTCGTCATCGCCTACAAGCAGATGCGCGAGATCGAGGCGGAGATCAACCGCCGCCGCGGCGAAATCGAGCGGAAGACCGACATCCCGCTTACT